>URNE01000091.1 GCA_900549045.1 uncultured bacterium
TCCATTTTTTGCAGCAGGTGCCTGGAAGGCATTCGTCCAGTCGTATGCATTCTTGGCGGTGATGTTCTTGGTGAATGATGTGCCTTCCGGAAGAGGGCCAGATTGAAATTCCAGCCTGAACCGCCAGTTCCCGCACGCTTTTTCCCCAGAAGGTCAGCGAATAGGTCTTGCCCGGAAGAATCGGAATATAATGCGACCGGATTCCGTCCGGACGCGGCGTCGAAGCACCGACCTCAAACACGAGGCTTTGCGTTCCGCTGATGAATGAATCGTCCTGGGCGACTTTGAGAGAATTGCCGTCCGCCGTGGATTTCAGATAAAAATTCAACGGGAGGGAGCCTCCCTCGAAACCGTCGTTCCAGACGAGTCGTTCCATCTCGTCCGGGGTATATTTCTGAATTTTGAAGTCGCGCAAATTCCAGTTGCTCTCCGTCTTGCCGGGAACGGTGAAATGAACCATGGCATCGCCGGAAACTCCGCTGTAGAACCAGGCGGAGTTTTCCTGCCATTCCGGTCCGACGGTCAAGTCCTTCTGGAAAGCGAGTTTTTTATCCCGGACGATCTGAAAGAGGCATTTCCCCGCGCCCGGGGCGGAGGAACGTCCCTGCCAGCTGAATCGGTAAAACGTATTTTCCTCCATCGGTTTTTTTGCGGAAAGACGGGCGAACTCCGCGCCTTCATAACTCATTTCCCCGTCTTGCTTCTTCCATTTTCCAGAGGAAACGGGGTTCCAGTCCATTGCGCAGAGCGGCAGTGCGCTGAGCAGTGCGGTTGCGAGCAGAGTGTAAAGCTTCATTCTGTTTCTCCTTTGTTCATTTGTAAATAATGCTGTTAAGCAAATCGGTGCGCAAACCGACCGACAGCCCCCAGCGGATTTTTGCTTCAAAACAAAGCGGTTCCACGGCGGCAATCAGCGTATGGCGTCCCGCTTTCAACTGAAGATAGCGTTTGATCTGGTTCATCGGAGCTCCGCCCAATGTCGGAGAGAAGACGACCGGACGCCCGCAGCACGCGAACATGCCGTCGGCGCGCTCCTGATCCATGAACAGACGCTGTCTGCCGAACAACATGTCACGGTCGTCGTGCAGCTGCTCCACATCCGGATCCAGATACACCTGATTGGAACTCGGACTGTTGAACATGATCCAGTATTCTCCGTCCTTCGGGAGTTCAAAAGTAAAACGCAGGACAATCTGTCCGCCGTTTCCGCGGTATTCCGGCGGGACTTCAAGAGAACCGTTGATCGGATCCGTCTTCATCTTCCGCCACTTCAGCTCCGGAAGATTCACAAAGAACCAGCGCAGATTTTTCTGAAATGCGACTTCATACGGGATCCGGTACTTTTCGAAATCCGGTTGGATCTCCGGACTGTCCGGAACCGATTGCGGAATCCGCTTTTTCAGGGAAAGAATCTGATCGGTAAACGCGTCCAGGGTCGGCGGGAAGTCGAGTCCGGGAATCATTGACGTGCGGACGACGAGCTCTTTGCCGACCGGCTTCATCCACTCCTCGGGGATGCCGTCCGGATTCAGAATGCCGAGTATTGCTCCGGCGGTCGCTCCGGTGCAGTCAGTGTCCATGCCGCAGTTGACCGCGTCGCAGATCGTTTTCCCGAAATCACCGTTTCCGGAAAGGAGAGCGAGAACGGTGAAGGGAAGATTGATGCGGACGTCCGTCACCGCTTCCGAGGCGTATTTTTCAAACAGAACGTTGCGGCAGTGGAGCCAGTCGTGCGTTTCATCCCAAAGCGAAATGGCTTCGCGGATGCCCGCCGCCAGAGTCGAATCCGCCGGGAGATACTCCAGCCCGGCCTCTGTCAGTTTGCGGACGTCCGGCTCCACAAACGCGAGACTCTCTACGACAGCGTTGAAAACTTCGGCGTCGACCCCGGCTCCGTCATGGTCGATGCAGGCGTCTTCATACGCGAACTTTGCCGCCAATCCGGGATTCCCGGGTGCGAGACACGCCCACAGTTCACTGCGGATCGCCGCGCCCATTCCGCAGGTGAAATGGTTGTCGAAGCGTCCGGTCCACGGCGGACGCAGCCCCATTTCCAGATTGCGGACGGCAACGGCGTACTCGTCGCACATGAACTTCATGTGTTTCGACCAGATGTCCGCCAGGGTTTCGCGGCTGACGCACGGCTTCTCCATCCGGTCCAGCGCCGCGGCATACATCGCCTGAAGCTCCAGATCGTCATTGGGCATCGAACCTGTCGGCACGGGATCGTAGAAGGTGAGATGATTGACGACGGGAAATCCCTCGTAAGGGCCGCCGAGCGTTCCGCCGATATTCTTTCCATACCAGCAAGCCAGAACTTTTTTCCGATACTCCGCCTCTGAAATCATGATGCAGAACCTTTCGTGTTTGTTTTCCGTTCAATCTTTCCGAAGACAGAAATCAGCGGACAATTCCGAATGACATTCTGTCTTTGTGCATATAATCCCCTGCGCCCCAGAAGAGAGTGCGCACTTTTCCCGACTCAGTGCGGTCGTTGATCTTGATTCCGAATCCGATGAATTCCCCGTTTTTGAATTCTCCGAGCGGAATTTCAAGCTCGACCCGATAACCGTCTTTGGTCGGAACGGCACGATGTGAAATGCGCCGGTTTTTCAGATGACTTTTCTCCGTCCACGCGTGCAGCTGCTCCGCTTCCGGAAGGCGCGGATTGACAAACACACGGAACGTTGAATCGAGATAGCGCGCCGAATGGCGATGTTTCAGCTCCAGCGGAAGCATGTCGAAGAAAAGCTCCAGTCCGTCGACTTCCCAGAAATTTCTGCCGTTGAGCGATACGCCGGAGTCGGTGGCGTCGGTCACGTCCACGCGGAGATGGAGTTCGTCCGCCGTGCGCTTTACCTGAAAGGTCGCGCGGAAATCGTCTTTTCCCAGCGAGATTTTTTCACCCTGTCGCACGACCGGGCTTTCCTCTTTCCGGATCTGGAAACGCTGAAGTGCGGATCCGCAGAAAATGCGCAGTTCTGATTTTGCGTCAGCTTTTCCTGGAATGAGGGGAATAACAAGGATGATTTCCCCTTTTGCCGGAATCCGGAACGGAACTGTTTCGGCGGAGACACTGCCAGGCAGATGAATGCCAGCTGTGCCGGAAATTTCACGATCCGTGATGTTGAACAGTGTCAGATACGCTCTGTTTCCCGCAACCCGCACAACGTCCGACGGCAGGAACGGGGAGGGAAGGCGGACCGGAAGTGTTTCCAGTTTCCGGACGAACTCGTCCGGCTGAACACCGGGCATCCGGAGATAGAGCGGACAGTCCGTCAGCTCCATTGATTTTCCGGCTTCAACCGGATTGCCGTAAAGGTCGGAAACCTCGAATCCGCGCAGATCGGCAAACAGCCCTTTGTGTCCGCCCCAGTTCCAGAGCGCGGCGACCGGAGCACCGTTTTTACCGCGGAATCCGTAGATAACGGCGCCGTTCGTCATTTTCTTCTTGTACAGAGGTTTCGCTCCTTCAAAGTAGCGTGCGAGCGCGTTGGCGGCGGCAAAGAGGCCGTTTGGCACTGGGGCGGTCTGATAGGAACGGATAAACTCCTCGTGGTAAATATCTGTCCACAGCTGATTTCCGTGAACCGTCCAGCTTTGCTTTACGCCTTCCCCCAGGTCGACGAGAAAGCGCTGTGCCAGCTGGGATGCTTTCGCATATTTCGTCTGACCTGCATCGTCGGACGGTTTTTCCCAGTCGTAGAGATAATACATTTCACCGTTCCAGACCGGAGTTTTTCCGGCAATGGCGCGAAGCTCCTGAATCTGGCGGTCGGCGGGAAAGAGCGAGCCGAGCGTCCGCGCGTTGTACGGGTGAAACGAGATGCCGTCCAGATAGTTCTGCGCACCCAGTTCGATACAGCGTTTCATGAACTTGAGCAGTTCCCCGTTCTGGTCTCCGGTCGCGCAGATCCCGAGAATCGTCGCATGCGGAGCTTTTTCCCGGATGGTTTCGGAGGCGGGTGCAAGGTATTCCAGGTAGAGTTCCGGCGACATGTGGAGATTCGGTTCGTTCATGATTTCATAAAGGACAACCCGTTTGCCCGCATGTTCCGCGATTGCTCCGATGTAGCGTTTCCAGATCTCCTGCGGCGGAACGTTTACAATGTACCGCGATGCGCTTCCTTTCGGCGTTGCTTTGCGGATCAGTTTCGGCTGAAGCCATGCCGGACGCAGCGGAAGAGCGGTCTTGTAGAAGTTTTCGAACATGCGTCCGAGAACCGGCATGACAAGAATTCCGTGCCGGCGCGCCGTGTCGACGGCAAGATCAAAATAGGTAAAATCGAACTTGCCTTCCTGCGGTTCAAGTACCGCCCAGTTGATGGAGAGCATGCCGCCGTCCCAGTCGCGCAGAACGCGGCAGCCCATCTTCTGAAGCTGTTCATAACGGGTGTCAAGAGTTTCGCCATTGCAAAGTGCAAGGCCCTGCGCATCTCCATGCTTTTTGTATGCAAGTGCGCGGTTGACTCCAATCACAAACTCATTCGCCGGATCGGCGAACTCTTTGCCCTGATATTTGCCAATGATGGAGAAGAGACAGCGCAGGCTTGGAATCTCCTTTTCGTTCCAGCGTATTCTTGTACTGAAGGAGCCGAAACGTTTCAATGGAATCTGAAATTCCCGGATGGAAGTTCCCGTTTTGAGAACCAGCGGGAGTTTTGCCCGATAGAGTTCGATATCCAATAGAGGATCGCGGACGCAGAAATCCAGAATTCCGGAAGCGTTCTGATCCGAGCTGTTGTTCAAACAGACTTTGATTTTTGCGGTTTTCTCTTCTCCGAGCGTAAAGAGGGGTTTGTCGACCGCGACAGCAGCGTGGATATCTCCGAAAGCATTGCCCGCATTCAGGCGGAATGATGAAAAACGATAAATTCCGGCAGGAGTCCTTTTCTCCGGAGAGTAAACAAGCAGCATGTATGCACCGCCGTTTTCTGCCGTGTCGAACGTGATTTCGACTTTCTGCGATTTTCCGTTCGCGCGGATGTCGCGGCGGTGAATCAGCCACTTCCCGGCGGGCGTGATGCGCAAGATGCAGAAGCTGAGTTTTCCGGAAGGTCCTTCAAATTGAGTATGAAACCTGGCGGTCGTGTGTGCGGGAAGATTGAATTCCGCGCTCCGGAGCTGAAAGTATTCTCCATAGGGATTGCGCAGAACAAGCCGTCCATCTTCCACGGAAAGCGGAAGGTTCTCCAGTTTCGGATTGAGATCTGAACGCACCAGTCTCCAGACCCCGAAGCCGGCGGAGCCGAGTTTGAAATCTCCGTTGATGATGGAGTTCGGTTCTCCTGCCGCAAGCATTCCGCAGGCGGCAAGGAGAAAAATCATGGAAAAGAGTCTCATGCGTGATCCCTTATTTTCTTTTTGCGGAAGAGAAGAAATATTCCATATAGGATTCCGGAGTCTGGCGCAAGGATCTCGATGCGGTGTGACCGTCGGCAAAGACGAAGTTCGCCAATCCGACATGACGGTATCCGATGTCGTAGCCCTCGACATTCTTATGAGCTCCGCTCTGAATGTAATAGACGTTTTCGCTGAATGCCTGCGTTTTTATATTCGTTCCGCGGTCCGCCACCCAGGTCCGTTCGGACGGGCTGGTCAGTGTGGAAGCCCGCATTCCCGCGTAAGCCTGATAGGGAGAGTTTACTTTCTCATGAGCCGCCATGTGATAATTGATTCCGTAGTTCCGGTACAGAAGTGCTGTGTCCGTGGATGCCGATTGCGCATACCCGCTTGCCGGACAGACAAAGATCGGACGGATTTTACGGATGCCGTCTTTAATTTCCGCGTGGTGCACGTGACCGACTGGAACATTGGGCATGTAATAATACATCAGGCGGTCCTGCCAAAGCTGTGCAAACGTATTTCCGTCGGAATGGAAATTGGTATTGATTCCATCGGGGCCCCAGCCGTTGTTGTCATCTTCATATGCGAGCAGGAACATGCCGATCTGCTTCAGATTTGCGGAACATGCAATGCCGCGTCCTTTCTCCCTGGCCGCATTCAAAGCCGGAAGAAGTAATCCGGCGAGAATCGCGATAACGGCAATCGTTACAAGGAGTTCAATCAGAGAAAACGTTTTCTTTTGTATGATTTTCATAGTACACTCCTGATCGTTTGTTTTGAGGTTGGGCTGGATGTTTTTATGGATTAATCGCCGACTTCCGCGAAGCGGGGACCGAGGATGCGTCCGCCGTCGACAGTATAGTCAACGCCTGTGATGAAAGCGGAATCGTCGGAAGCCAGGAAGAGGAGAACGTCCGCAACTTCGCCGCCAACGCCGCAGCGTCCGATCCAAGTGAATTTTGTCGGATCGGGATTATCCGCAATCCAGCCGGGCGAGACGCTGTTGACGGTGATGTTTTTCTTTGCCAGCTCCATGGCGAGGGTTTTGGTCAGAATGATAACGCCGGCTTTTGCGGAGGAGTAGGCGCATTGCGTCGGCAGACCGACTTCGCCCGCGATGGAAGCAAGATTGACGATGCGTCCGTATTTGTTTTTCAGCATGTCGGGCAGAAACGCCTTTGTCACGCGGAAGACGCCGTTCAGATTCAGATTAATCATTTTGAGCCAGAGTTCTTCGGACATTTCCGAGAAGCGCGCGGGGAGCCAGACTCCGGCGTTGTTGATCAGAATGTCCACGCGTCCGAAATCCCGGAGAATCTCTTTTGCGGCGTTCTGAACGCTTTCGGTTTTTTCAACGTCCATGACGTAGGCGCGGACATTTCCGCCTTTTTCGCGCAGGTTCGCGGCGACGGCTTCCGCTTTGTCGATGGAGATGTCGGCGAGAGCGACGGCGACGCCCTGTTCACAGAATTTTTCCGCGGCGGCGCGTCCGATACGTCCCGCTCCGCCTGTGACGACTGCAACTCGATTTTCAAATTTCATTTGCATTTCCCTTTCGGTTTCTGATCTAATATAGCAGACAGGACGGGGAAACGCAATGATAAAAATCTTCTGTTTTGTGTACTTTTCTTTTGAATTTATTTCTTCATGGCATCACCTTCAGACTGATTTCATTCAAATAGATCGGTCCGCTTGCTTCAGGGTCATTGGTCATGAAAACAAGCATTCCCATGCATTCCTGAATATCCGGGTATTCCGATGCGTTTTCCGGAACGGTGAATTCCATGGTGTACTTTTTCCATTCGGGAGTGAACGCGAACTTTTTGAGCGAGGTGAAGTGTTTGCCCTGATGACCGGAGGGAGCCCAGAGCGAGATGCCCGGCTGCATGATGAGGTCGCGTCCGGATTTCCCCCAGAAGGTCAGCAGATAGTTTTTTCCTGGAAGAAGCGGAAGATAATGCGAACGGATTCCGTCCGGACGGGGCGTCGATGCTCCGACTTCAAACACAAGGCTCTGCGTTCCGCTCAGGAAGGAGTCGTCTTTGATGATTTTCAGTGAATTGCCCGGCGTTTCTTTTTTCAGGTAGAAATTTACGGGAAGAGACCCTGATTCAAAATTGTCGCGCCAAACAAGTTTTTCCACTTCCTGAGGTGTATACCGTCTGATTGAGAATCCGCGCAGTTCCCAGCTCGCGTCTTTTTTCTCCGGAACGTCAAAATAAACCCGTGCGTTGCCGGATGTCTTGCTGTAGAACCAGACAGAGTTTTTCTGCCACTCGCCGTTTGCGGTGAGTGGGTGCCCCAGAGCCAGTCTTTTGTCGCGGATAATCAGGAAAACGCATTTTCCACCGTCGGGCTTTGCGGAACGGGCCTCCCAGCTGAATTTGTAAAAAACGCCCTTTTCAAGCGGAAGTGTTGCGGAAAGACGCGCAAAGCGGGAACCGTTGAAGGTCATTTCCCCGTTTTCCGATTTTTTCCATGCGCCTGAGGAAACGGGGGACCATTCTATTGCGCAGAGCGGCAGAGCGGCGGACAG
>URNE01000092.1 GCA_900549045.1 uncultured bacterium
CGCCATACAAGGAGTAGCCGGTTGTTTTCACGATGCCGCTGCAAGGGAGTATTTCGAAGGACAGGATATTGAAACTGTGCCCTGCGAAACATTCAATGAAATGTTCAACTTGCTCAAGTCAGATGCCTCAATGCTTGGTATTTTGGCTATTGAAAACACTATTGCAGGCAGTTTGCTTCAAAACCACGAACTGTTGCGCCAGAGCAATATGACAATAGTTGGTGAGTATAAGAAATACATTTCCCACTCTATTGCCGCATTACCTGGTCAAAGCATCGACGACATAGCGGAAGTGAACTCCCACCCAATGGCACTCCGCCAATGCGAGCAATATCTTCAACTACACCCGAAAATGAAGATGGTGGAAACTTACGACACCGCTGGCAGTGCCAAGATGATTGCAGAAAACAACCTCGTTGGACATGCGGCTATATGTGGGAGATATGCAGCTGAATTATACGGACTTAACGTACTTGAAGACGACATTCAGACCAACAAACGCAATTTCACACGCTTCTTGGTGGTTACCGATCCCTGCAACGCCACAGAATTTAAGAACCAAAAAGCCGTGGACAAGGCGTCGATAGCCTTCACCCTCCCCCACTCTCAAGGCAGTTTGTCGGCGGTTCTTGTGATTTTCTCATTCTATGGAATGAATTTAACGAAAATCCAGTCGTTGCCCATCATTGGTAGAGAATGGGAGTATCGCTTTTATGTGAATCTTACGTTTAACGATTATACGCGCTATCGCCAATCAATTGATGCGGTGCGTCCACTGATTAGTGATTTTAAAATACTTGGAGAATATGCAGAATATAAGTAACATACAGCCCGCCAACAGGGTAAAGGAGGTGAAGGAGTATTACTTCTCCACCAAACTCAAAGAAATAGCGAAATTAAACGCCGAAGGTGCCGACATTGTGTCGCTGGGCGTTGGTGGTCCTGACCGTCCACCCCACCCCGATGTGGTGAAAACGCTTTGCGACGAGGCGAATATGCCCGATGCACACGGCTATCAGCCCTATGTTGGCCTGCCGGCTTTGCGTGAGGCTTATGCAGCGTGGTATGCGAAGTATTTTAATGTGGAATTAGATGCTGCTACGGAAATCCAACCGCTGATTGGCTCGAAAGAAGGCATACTTCACACCACATTGGCGTTTGTCAATCCTGGCGACGGTGTGTTGATTCCCAATCCCGGCTACCCCACTTACACTTCTGTGAGCAAATTGGCAGAAGCCGAGATTTTCACCTACGACCTCACCGAGGAAGGTGGTTGGGAACCTGATTTTGAGGCGTTGGAGCGTCTTCCATTGCAGAAAATCAAGTTGATGTGGGTCAATTACCCCCACATGCCCACCGGCAAGCCCGCATCGAAGGCACTGTTTGAAAAGATTGTGGCATTTGGACGCAAACACAGCATCGTGATTGTAAACGACAATCCTTACAGTTTTGTGCTTCACGAGCAGCAGTTGAGCATACTGTCGGTGCCAGGAGCAAAAGACATCGCTATCGAAATGAATTCGCTCAGCAAGTCGCACAATATGCCAGGCTGGCGCATGGGTATGATTGCGAGTAATCCGCAATTCATCAACTGGATTTTGAAAGTGAAGTCGAATATCGACTCTGGTCAATTCAAACCCATGATGAAAGCAGCGATTCAAGCCCTCAATGCCGCCGACAGTTGGTATGAGGCTGTGAATAAGGAGTATCGCGAGCGCAGAAAGATTGCCGAGAGCATTATGGAGGCTTTGGGTTGTCATTTCGACCCATCGCAGCGTGGACTCTTTTTGTGGGGGCGCATTCCAGATAGTTACACCGATGCTGCCCAACTTGCCGACGAAGTGCTTTACGATGCCCGCGTGTTTATCGTGCCGGGATTCATTTTCGGTAGCAATGGCAATCGGTATGTGCGACTGTCGCTTTGCGCCACACAAGACAAACTCAACGAGGCTTTACGAAGAATTAAAGAATTAAAACACTAAAACGATATAATATGATGTCAGAACAAAGTTTGTTCACAGAACTCAAGCCCATCACATTCGATGGCATCGACCCCAATAAGCCACTTGTCATCGCTGGTCCTTGCAGCGCAGAAAGCGAGGAGCAAGTGATGGACACGGCGAAAGGTTTAGCTAAAAGCGGTATTAAGATTTTCCGTGCAGGCATTTGGAAGCCACGCACCAAGCCGGGTGGTTTTGAAGGAATTGGCTTGCGTGGGTTGCTTTGGATGCACCAAGTGAAGAAGAAAACAGGTATGTACACCGCCATTGAGGTGGCTAATCGTGAGCATGTGACAGCCGCACTTGATGCTGGTATGGATATTTTGTGGATAGGTGCGCGCACCAGTGCCAATCCCTTTGCCATGCAGGAAATTGCCGATGCGCTGAAGGGTCACGAAGAGGCTACTGTGCTGGTGAAAAATCCGGTGAATCCGGATATAGAATTGTGGATTGGCGCATTGCTTCGCCTCTATAACGCTGGCGTTCGCCGTCTTGGTGCCATTCACCGTGGTTTCAGCACTTACGGTAAGCACTTGTTCCGCAACGAGCCACAGTGGCACATTCCCATCGAATTGCATCGCCGAATCCCAAATTTGCCCATCATTTGCGACCCCTCGCACATGGGCGGCAAGCGTGAGTTGATTGGTCCCATTTCGCAACAAGCACTCGACATGGGCTTCGATGGTTTGATTATCGAGTCGCACTGCGATCCAGATTGCGCACTCAGCGACGCTAAACAGCAAGTTACTCCAGAATCGCTCAATTTGATTATCAACACATTGGTACTGCGCGACACCAAGCAATCCACAGAAAACCTCACGCTCTTGCGTCAGCACATCGACCAGTGCGACAACGAGTTGATTGAGGTGCTCAGCAAGCGTATGGCGGTGTGTCGTGAAATCGGTCAATACAAGAAGGAACACAACATGCAGGTGGTTCAGAACCGCCGTTATAGCGACATCATCAACAAGCGAGTTTCGCAAGCCGAGGAAATGGGACTGAGTGGTGAGTTTATTCAAATTGTAATGCAGGCTGTTCACGAGGAATCGGTTCGCCAGCAAATAGATGTAATCAACAAGCAAATACTTTAAGAAATGAAGATATTGATATTAGGTGCAGGTAAAATGGGCTCGTTCTTCTGTGATGTGTTGAGCATGAATCACGAAGTGGCGATTTACGACACCGACAAAGAGCGATTACGCTTCACATTCAATGCGTTGCGCTTTACCACGATGGAAGAAATCAAGGAGTTTCAACCCGAAATGATGATCAATGCCGTGACGGTGAAATACACCATCGAGGCATTCAATCAAGTGCTCCCCTACCTTCCGGCCACTTGCATTATTTCTGATATTGCCTCGGTGAAAACCGGGTTGCCAGAGTTTTATGCCACAAGTGGCCACCCATTTGTGAGTTCGCACCCCATGTTTGGCCCCACATTCGCCTCGCTTAGCAATTTGAGCAACGAGAACGCCATCATCATCACCGAAAGCAACCATTTGGGAAAGGTGTTTTTCCGCGACCTCTATAACCAGCTGCATCTGCATGTGTGCGAATACAGCTTTGAGGAACACGACGAGACCATCTCCTATTCGCTGTCGATACCATTTGCGAGCACCCTCGTGTTTGCAAGCGTGATGAAGCACCAAGATGCCCCAGGCACCACTTTCAAGCGCCACATGGCCATTGCTCACGGACTGATGTCGGAAGACGACTACTTGCTCCAAGAAATCCTCTTCAACCCCCACACCACCCATCAGCTCGACCAGATAAAGGCCCAACTCGACCGTCTCCAAACCATCATCGCCACAAAAGACGCCGCCGCCATGGCCACCTACCTAAACGAAGTAAGATCCAACCTAAAATAGCCCTAACAGATATTTCACGGACCCTTGACAGACCCATAACGGACCCTTCAGACCCTTCAGACCCTTCAGACCCATAACAGACCCTTCAGACGCATTCCGCTCACGTCTGTTTCGGGTCCGAAGGGTCTGAAGGGTCCGTTATGGGGCTGCTTGGGTCTGCTTGGGTCTGCTTGGGTCTGTTAGGGTCTGTGAAGGGCGTTTATTTCTTGGGGAGGGCACGGTGCTCGGTGCGCACCTTATACATCTTTTCCTTGATGCCGCCCTCATTTATGAATTGCTCTTGCTGCTTTGCGATTAAGCGGCGCAGCAGATATATGCACTGACTGATTAGGGTAATCATAGCATTGCAGAATTCCTCTGCTGAATATCTGTGGGCATACTCCATTGGATTTCCGCGGCGCTTCTGCCGCTGACGGGGGCGACCGTTTACCGGAATGCGTTCGAAGATGCCGCGGGACTCGCCGGATTCTCAAGCGATCCGAACATCCGGATCGAGAACGGCTCGCTGACCGCCGAATTCAAGGACAGAATCGAATACCGCACGATCTCAAAGACGCTCGCCGCGGAAGCGTTTTCCGGATATTTCATCCGCATGAGCTGCGAAGTGCGCGCGGAAAACATCCTTCAGACCAAGCGCGATTTCGAGGGAATCAAACTTGAACTTTCCATGACAGCCAAGTCGGGAAAGAAAAGCTGGGGCAACATCCGTTTTCCGAAAGAGAGCTGGGACTGGAAGAAGTTCGAAGCGATTTTCCCCGTTCCGGACGATCTGGAGAGAATCTCCCTTGCAATCGGAATGCAGAATTCTGCGGGAAAATTCCAGCTCCGCAATCTGAAAATGGAAACGGTCGCCGTTCCCGTCAACATCCGCTCCGTCGCGAACATGGGCTATCGCGATGAAGTCGCCGGAGACGGCAAGGGCGGATGGACCGACCAGGGGCCGAAGCAGGACGGCCGCACTTTCGCCGAGCGGCTCTGGCAGTATGTCTATGCCGGAATTCCGATCGACGCCATTCCCGGCGGGAAAAGCGTGCTGACTCTCTACTCCGAACATTTCACGACCGGCCCCAAAGAGGCGGTCATTCCGGTGAAAGCGGCGATCGAGGCGAAAACTCTTTATCTGCTTCATGCTCTGGCGTGGGCACCCGCGCTGAAAGACAAGTTTGTCGGCATGATTACCCTGAAAGACAGGAACGGACGGATCCAGAAGATTTCCGTTGAAGACAAACGGGATGTGACGGACTGGTACCGCCAGACCGCGAATCTTCCGAACGGTTACGGAGTCCTCAAGGGACGCACGGGCGACGGCAACCTTGCGGGCATCTATCTTTCCCGCTTCACCGTGGAGCCGGGGATGGACGAGATCGTGGAAATCCGTTTTCAGTCGGTTCCGGAATGCATCTGGCTGATCCTTGCCGGAACGCTCTCTCCGGTCGACATTGCGCTTCCCGACGCCAAGCCGACCGTCATTCAGGCGAACTCGGACTGGCTCCCGATGGCGGAGGTCGAACAGAACCGGATTCTGCCCGGCTCCGCGCTGGACGTCAGCGCGTGGCTCCCGAAGGGCAGCGTCGACGAGCTCGGACGGGTCGTCATCAAAGACGGACATTTTGTCTTTGAGAAGAATCCTTCGCAGAAGATCCGTTTCCTGACGGAGGCGATGCATCCGATGCAGGTGATTCCGGAAACGCATGAAGAGATTGAACGCCTTGCGCAGGAAATCCGGCGGAACGGATACAATATGGTCCGCACGCACTTTCTCGATGCGGAACTGATGAGCGCGGCATCGAAACCGCTGGAATTCCGCAGGGAGTATCTGGAACGGCTGGATTATTTCATCTACTGCATGAAGAAAAACGGAATCTACCTGAATTTCGACTGCATGACAAGCTGGATCGGCTACACGCCGGGCGCAATCTGGAAACACAAAGATCCGGAGAAGTCGTTCAAATCCCGCATCTACTTTGACCCGGCAGTCCGCAAAAACTGGCGCGACGGAGTGGAAAAACTTCTGACGCGCGTCAATCCATACACGAAGACGCGTCTTGTCGACGACCCTGTTCTAGTCATGGCGGTTGCGTTCAACGAACAGGAGTTCGGGCTGTGGAACAAGGTTGACCCCGCACTGATGCTTCCGAAGTGGCAGGGCTTTCTGAAGCACAAGTACGGAAAAATCGAAAATCTCAACGCCGCATGGAAACCTGCGGTTCCATTCAAAAGCTTTGAAGAAATCCGGACCTGGAAAGAGAACAGCGCCGACTTCTGGATCTTCCGTCTTCCTCTGGAACGGGAGCTTGCGGGCTGGTTCAAAAAGCAGCTGCGCGAAGTCGGGTTCAAAGGACCTGTTGCAAATCTGAACTGCGGCAAGAGCCAGATGTACAATCTGCTTCGCGACCAGTACGATTTCACTGCGATGAACCATTACCACGCGCATCCCTCGAATGTCCACATGCCGTATTCCTTCATCGACCAGAGCAGCACAATTGCGAAGAAAGCGTTGATATTCCGGAACATCGCCGGCACGCGTCAGCCGGGAAAACCGTTTGTCGTGACGGAACATCATATTGTCTTCTGGAACCGGTTCCGCTATGAACAGGGCTTTGTCATCGGCGGTTACTCCGCGTTCCAGGATTACGACGCGCTGACCATTCATGCGGCGCCGGTTTCCTTCAGCAAACCGAAATTCGTTTCAACTTTCGAGGTTTTCACGGATCCCGTTTCCAAAGCATCCGAGTTTCTGACGTTCTTCCTTTTCCGCCGCGAAGATGTGCGGTCCGGCAAACCGGGAGTCCGAATCCGCGCCACGGAGAAGGAACTCTTCCGTCCGGACGGAACCGTGGCGGAGGCTCTTTCCGACGAACAGTCGCTGCCAGCTCTGATGGTCGGAGAGAATGTGGAGATCAAACCTGATGCCGCCGGAATGTTTCCGCTTCATCCGGGGGAGATCGCATACAAGCTCGGCTCAACCAATTCCACGCAGGTGAACAACGCCGGTTTTTCCGGCACGCGCGACAATCCCGCGGCGAATGCCGCCGAACTGCTGACGCATCTGCGCAAGTCCGGCGCGATCAAGCCGGAGAACCGCAGCAACGGAAGCTCCAGATTTGAAACTTCCACGGGAGAGCTTTATCTCGATTCCGCGCGAACCTACATGGAGATCAATACGCCGCGTCTTCAGGGAATCTGCGGACTTGCGGGAACGACGGCCGTCCTTCCGGATTTCTCGGTTCGGAAGATGAGCACGGACGGCAATCTCGCCGTGGTCTCCGTTGACGGCATGAAGCCTCTCCGCGAGTCCGGCCGCATGGTTCTGGTCTATGCTACCAATGTTCTGAACAGCGGCATGGAGTTTACCGGACCCGAGATGGTTACGCTGATCAGGATCGGCAAAGTTCCGGCTCTGCTCCGCCGCGGCGCGTTCACGGTCACGCTGAAAAACCGTAATGCGTCAAAGCTGAGACTCTATCCGCTGGATATGTCCGGCCGCCGCCTCAAGGAGATCGCTCCGGATTCGGTGAACGGCGAATCTGTCACTTTCTCCGCCGACACGGGCAGGGACGGAGCCGCGATTTACTTTGAAATCGCAGAGGCGTCTTCCGCGAAGTAATCCGTCTCATTGGCGGAACGGCGCGCCGGAATGTTTTGGAAACAATTCCGGCGCGCCGTTTTTTATCCTGAAAAATTCGCTCTTTCCGCTTCGCCGTTCTGGAAAAATCGGAAAAATGGAGTATAGTTTAGCCAGTAAACAGCAGAAGGAGGCGGCGCTTATGAAATTTGAAGAACCGGGAAGGATATTCGAGTCTGAACAGATCGAATCATCCCTCCAGAAAATCAGCGATGAAATCATCTCCGAATTCAAGGGAAGGGGGAAAGATCTGATTCTGCTCGGAATTCAGCGGCGCGGCGTACCGCTCGCCAGACGCATTTCCTCCTACATCCGGGAAAAAACGGGTGCGGATGTCTCGGTCGGCA
>URNE01000093.1 GCA_900549045.1 uncultured bacterium
CCCTGTGTTTTTATCTGCAGCAAATAAAATCGCCTGTTTGAAACAGACAGAAGATTCCTCTTAAATGTTCGATGAAAAACGTGAGGAAACGATTTATTTTAGAATCAGCATGCAGTCGCCGTAGCTGAAGAAGCGCATCCGCTCGCGGACGGCGAGGCGGTAGGCGTTCATCGTGTGTTCATATCCGGCAAACGCGCAGACCAGCATCAGAAGCGTGCTTTTCGGCAGATGAAAATTGGTCAGCAGGATGTCCGCGGAAAGAACTTCATGCGGCGGATAAATGAAGATGTCCGTGCTTCCTGTACGGGCTTCGAATGTGCGGTCGGGCTTGACGCAGGACTCCAGAACGCGCAGCGAGGTCGTTCCGACTGCGGCGACACGGCGTCCGTTCCGGCGCGTTTCATTCAGAAGAGCGGCGGTGGCTTCGGGAAAGATGTACTCTTCGGAGTGCATCTTGTGGTCGGCGATCTCATCCGCGGTGACCGGCTTGAAGGTTCCCTGGCCGACGTGGAGGGTGAGTTCCGCGCGGCGCACGCCTTTCTGTTCCAGTTCAGCGAGAATCTCTTTTGTGAAGTGCAGTCCGGCCGTCGGAGCGGCGACGGCGCCGGGATGGTCGGCGTAGACGGTCTGGTAGCGTTCCGCGTCCGGCGGCAGGTTCTGGCGTTTGATGTACGGGGGCAGCGGAATGTGTCCGCAGTCGTCGAGAATGCGGTCGACGGGGGCTCCGGCGAATTCCACGACGCACTCACCCGCGGGATCTTTCGCGACGACTCTGACCGTGTACGGCGCGGGCGTTTCGTCGCGGTGCAGCAGAGTGAGAACGGTTCCTTCGGGCGCGCGTTTGCCCGGTTTGAGGAAACAGGTCCAGCGCATCGGGTCGGACTGCGGACGCAGGAGCATGATTTCGATGTGTGCTCCGGTATCCTTGAGCGCGAACAGACGCGCCCGGATCACGCGGGTGTTGTTGAGCGTGACGCAGTCTCCGGGAAGGAGAAAGTCGACGATCCGGCGGAACGGAACGATTTCGCAGGCGCCGGTTTTCGCATTCAGGATCATCATGCGGGAATCTCCGCGGTGTTCGGGCGGATTCTGCGCGATGAGTTCCTCGGGAAGCGTGTAGTCAAAATCAGCGGTGTGCATCGAGATACATCTTTTCATATTCGGAGGCTGTACGGTTCCAGGAGAAGTCGGTCGTCATGCCGTTATGACGCATCTTCGCGAAGTCTCCGGGGCGGTTCCGCCAGGTGTCTGCCGCCCAGCGGATGGTGTTGTTCAGGGACGCTGCATTGAGATCCCAGAGCACAAATCCGGTCGAGCGGTCGAGTGTGGACGGGTTGTAGTTGAACACCGTATCCGCAAGTCCGCCGGTATGACGGACGACGGGCAGGGTGCCGTATGCCATTGAGTACATCTGATTGAGTCCGCAGGGTTCGTAGCGCGAGGGCATGAGGAACATGTCCGCGCCGGCTTCGGTGAGGTGCGCGAGCGGTTCGCCCGCATAGCCGAGATAGAGCCCGAATTTCTGCGGATGCTTCTGCGCGAGATACTGCAGATAACCTTCGATGTCTTTTTCGCCGGAGGTGACGACGACGAACTGGTAGTCGCATTCGCGCAGGAGCTCTTCGAGCCCGAAGGCGAAAACGTCGAGTCCCTTCTGATATGCGAGACGGGAGATGACGGCGAAGACGGGGACATCCTCGCGGACGGGGAGTCCGAACTTCTGCTGAAGAGCGCGGCGGCAGACCGCTTTGCCTTCGAGCTCGTCGGCGGAGAAGGTCGCGGGGAGATTTCTGTCGGTCGCCGGATTCCATACGGCGGTGTCGATCCCGTTGAGGACACCTCGGAGGCGTCCTTCCGCGGCGCGTGCGCGGAGCGCTCCGTCGAGCCCGAATCCGTAATCGGAGGAGAGTATCTCCTGTGCATAGGTGGGGCTGACGGTGGAGACCATGTCGGCGCACATGATGCCGCCTTTGAGGAAGTTCAGGCGGTCGTAGAATTCGAGGCAGAGGTGATTGAAGTAATCCCAGCCGAGTCCGGTCCAGTAGAGATTTCCCTTGTCGAAGTTGCCCTGGTATCCGATGTTGTGAATGGTGAGGACGGAGCGGGTGCGGCGGAACTGCTCGTTGCCGGAATAGAGGGCGGAGCGGAGGTAGACGCAGCAGAGCGCGGCGTGCCAGTCGTTGGCATGGAGGACGTCGGGGGCGAGACGGAAGTTGACGGCGAGCTCCATTGCGGCGCGGCAGAGGAAGATGTAGCGCTGGGCGTTGTCGGCGTATTCGCGTCCGTCCCAGTCGTAGAGCTTCGGGCGGTCGAAGAAACGGTTGTATTCGATGAAGTACCAGGTCAGATTCTCATGGGTGCGGAGAACGTTGACGCGCGCCCACTCGCAGCCGTCGCCGAAGGGGACGCGGAGGAGTTCGTGGACCTCGTTGAATTTTAGGTTGAGTTTGCCCATCTGCTGCGGGTAGAACGGCATGACGACGGAAACATGGTGTCCGCGTTCCGCGAGTGCGAGGGGGAGGGCGGCGGAAACGTCCGCGAGTCCGCCGGTTTTCGCATACGGAACGGCTTCGCTTGTGACCCAGAGAATATTCATGGGAAAAACCTTTCTGTGTTATCGGGACTTCATCTGTTCCCGGGCTTTCCGGAGCGTCTCCAGCTCCTCTTCCGTGAGGCTGTTGATGCCGGTTCTGGAAAGCTTGTCGAGAATGCGGTCGAGTTCGTTCTGCGAGACGGGACCGCTGTTTTGGTGATAATCGGAGACCGTCCATCCGCGCGGTGCGCGGCGCGTGTTCTGCGGCGTTCCCGGACGGAAGAGGAATGCAAGAGGGCTCCAGTTGATCTCCCTGGGCTGGAAGATGTGCATGAACAGACAGCCCGCGATGAATCCGCCGATGTGCGCGAGGTATGCCACGCCGGAATGGGAGTTCGTCATCTGCTGAACCACTTCGAGGATGATGTAGACGATCGCCATCGTCTTGAGTTTGATCGGGACGGGGAAGAAGAGCATGAGGACGCGCATTTCGGGGACGATCATTGCGGTTGCCATGATGATTCCGACCACGGCTCCGGAAGCTCCGAGCAGGTAGCCGCCGGAGTGGAGGTTGAGCAGATACCAGAGCAGGTTTCCGAACGTTCCGCAGATGAGATAGAGATTCAGGAAGTTTTTCCATCCGAGCACCTGCGCGGAGATCGAACCGAACATCCAGAGTCCGAACATGTTGAAGAAGAGGTGCCAGAAATCGACGTGCGTAAACGCCGCCGTCACAAAGCGCCAGAGTTCCAGATTCCGTATGTAATGCGTGCTGAGAACCAAGTCGCCTGCGAGCGGTTCTTTGAGCATCCAGACCAGGACATTGATTGCAATCAGTGCATAAAGACACGTCTTTCCGGAAGCCGCGGTCTGTTCCGGCTCCTGTCTGCGTCGCATGTAATCCCGTTCTCCGAGCATGGGTTTCACCTCCAGTTATGGTAATATATCGCCGAAAGGGCGAAAGTTCAATCTTTTTCCGATTTGCGGAAGATGTTCACTCCCTTGAGAATCTCGATTCCGCGTTCCAGCTGAACATCATGATACTTCTCCTTGCGGAGAAGCGGGAGCTTGTCGCCCTGTTCCGCAAGGTGGAATGCGATCGCCGCGGTCCGGGCGGGGGTCGTTTTCACTTCAATGTCCGGCATGAGCCCTTTGCCGTGAATGACACGCCGGCTCGGCGTGTAGTATTTCGCGGTCGTGACGCGGAGCGCTCCGCCGTCCGCAAGGGGTATGATGATCTGAACAGACCCTTTCCCGAACGTTTTTGTTCCGACGATGATTGCCCGTTTGAAGTCCTGCATTCCGGCGGCGAGAATTTCCGCCGCGCTTGCGGAGTTTTCGTTTACGAGCAGGACGAGCGGAGTTTCCAGATCTTTCCGGCAGCCGACGGATTCATGTTTGACGTGCTCTTCCGCGCGCCCTTCCACGGAAACGACGAGTTTCCCCGCGGGGATGAAGCGGCTGATGGTTTCCACCGCCGAGTCGAGCAGCCCGCCTGGATTGTTGCGCAGATCGATGATAATTCCCTCAGCGCCTTCACCTTTGAGCTTGAACAGAGCCTTTTCGACGTCCGCCGCGGTGGTCGCGGTGAATTCGGTGATGCGCAGATAGCCGGTTTTTTCCGCAATCATGCCGACGGCTTTCACGGAGGAGAGGAGGATTTCCGCGCGGGTGATGCTGAAGCTCAGTTCGCGGTCTTCCGCCGGACGGTAAACTTTGAGTTTGAGGACGGTTCCCTCCTTGCCGCGCATCCGGGAGACGCAGTCGTTGAGGGAGAGATGCCGCGCATTTTCTCCGTTGATTTCGATGATGACGTCGCCGGGCTTGAGGCCGGCTTTTATCGCGGGGGCGCCTTCAAGGACATCGACGATTTCCACGGCGTTGTTTTTTGTGGAGACCGTCACGCCGATTCCGGGGAATTTCCCGCGGGAGTCGTCGACAGTGTTTTTGAATTCCTCCGGAGTTTCGTAGGTGCTGAAGGGATCGAGCTCCTGAAGCATTCCGCGCATGGCGGCGCGCAGGAGATTTTCGTAGGAAGTTTTCTCTTTGTCCACATATTTTTCGCGGAGGATCTGTATGGAGTGCATGAAGACGGAGATGTTTTTGTACGGCTCTTCCTTCCGCGGAGCGTTTTCCTGCGCGAAGAGAACGGGGAAGAGCCCGGCGATCAGAAGCGGAATCAGAGAGATTTTTCCCATAACGGCACCTTGTTATTTTTTACGGACCCGCGCGAAAAACGCGCGGACCAAAGCTTTGCATTCCTCTTCGAGTACGCCCCCTGTGACCTGGACGCGGTGAAGCATGCCCGGAAAACCGGTTACATCCAGCGCCGATCCGGCACAGCCGGAGCGCGGATCCGCCATTCCATAGACAACCCGGTCGACGCGGGTGTTCACGAGGGCGCCCGCGCACATGGCGCACGGCTCTTTCGTTACGTAGACCGTGACTCCGTCGAGCCGCCAGTCGCCGACTGCGGAGGCGGCGGCTGTCATGGCGAGAAGTTCTGCGTGCGCGGTGGCGTCTTTCAGCGTTTCGACCTGGTTCCAGCCGCGGGCGATGATGACGCCGTCTTTGACGGCGACGGCGCCGATGGGGACTTCGTCGTTTGCCGCGGCGGTTTCCGCCAGACGAAGCGCCGCGCGCATGAAGTACTCGTCATTGAGAAACGGCGCGGCGGAGTCGTCGGGGGAAACGGTCATTGTCTGTTTCCGTTCTTCAGGTCGGAACTGATGCGCATGGAGCAGAAGTCGGGGCCGCACATGGTGCAGTACTTGGAGCCGTGCTGCGGTTTGACCTGGGAGGCGTCGATGGCGCGTTTGCGGTATTCGCGTGCGCGGTCGGGGTCGAGCGCGAGCTCGAACTGCCTGTCCCAGTCGAATTCCGCACGGGCGCGTCCGATGGCGTTGTCGCGGTCGATTGCGCCCGGTTTCTTGAGAGCGACGTCTGCGGCGTGAGCGGCGATTTTGAATGCGATCACGCCGTTGCGGACGTCTTCCGCTTCGGGCAGTCCGATGTGTTCCATGGGTGTGACGTAGCAGAGCATGGCGGCTCCGTAGTATGCGCCGGCGGTTCCGCCGATGGAGGCGACGATGTGGTCATAACCCGGAGCGCAGTCGATGACGACGGGTCCGAGAATGTAGAACGGAGCGTCGCCGCAGACTTCCTGTTCGCGCTTCATGTTCATTTCGATTTCGTTGAACGGGACGTGTCCGGGGCCTTCTACCATGGACTGCACGCCTGCCGCGCGGCAGCGGCGGACGAGTTCGCCGAGGGTGTCGAGTTCCGCGAACTGCGCTTCATCGCTGGCGTCCGCGAGACATCCGGGGCGGAGACCGTCGCCGAGAGAGAGGGTGACGTCGTAGTCGAGGCAGATGTTGAGGATGTCGTCGAACGCGGAATAGAAGGGGTTCTCCTTGCCGTAACGGTCCATCCAGCGGGCGATCAGCGAACCGCCGCGGCTGACGATTCCGAGAACGCGTTTGAGCGCGGCGGGAACGTGCTTGTGAAGCAGCCCCGGGTGAATGGTCATGTAGTCGACGCCCTGTTTCGCCTGGGAGAGAATCGTGTCGACGACAGTTTTCTCGTCGAAGTTGTCGGCTCCGTATTTTGCGACGATTTCATAGACGGGGACGGTTCCGACGGGGATCGGGCTTGCGGCGATGATGGAGGAGCGGATGAGGTCGATGTCTCCGCCCGTGCTGAGGTCCATGACGGTATCCGCACCGTAGCGGACCGCCTGGTCGAGTTTGCGTTTTTCGGCCTGCGGGCAGCTGGATGTGGAGGAGTTGCCGATGTTGGCGTTGATCTTGGTCAGAAGTTCGCGTCCGATGCCCATCGGGACGAGGTTTTTGTGGTTGATGTTGGCGGGGATGACAATGCGTCCGTCCGCAACACGCTCCAGGATGAATTCGACCGGGCGGAGCTCCTTTTCCGCGACGGCTTGAATCTGAGGTGTGACGATCCCTTCACGGGCCGACTGCATTTGCGTTTTCAAAACAGTTTCTCCAATATTTCGATATTTTTTGCGATGGCTCCGCTGTGCGCGGTGATGGCGTCATGCGCGCGCCGTCCGAGCTTGCTGCGCAGTTCGGTGTCGGCGGAGAGCATGTAGAGCGCGCGGCGGAGTTCCTCGCAGGTTTCTACGGTGAGTACGGCGTCGGCCTTCTTGAGAATATCCATGGCCTCGCGGAAATTGCGCAGTTCGCGTCCGCAGACGATCGCCTTGCCGAGCACGGCGGGTTCGATGATATTCTGTCCGTCGCGGTTTCCCGCAAGGGTTTTGCCCATGATGACGATGTCCGACGCCGCGATGAATCCGAGCAGTTCGCCTGTGGTGTCGGCGAGCAGACAGTCTGCGAATTTGAAATCTCCGGATTTTTCTCCGGTCGAGCGGCGGATGAAATTGAGTTTGTTCGCTTTGAGCAGTTCTGCGAGTTCGGCTCCGCGTTCGGCGTGGCGCGGGACGAGGATCAGCGCGGCGTCTTTGCACTGTTCGCGGAGTTTGAGGAAGGCTTCCACGATCATTTTCTCCTCGCCGAAGTGTGTGCTTGCGCCGATGATGACCGGCGCGGCGCTGGGGGGGAAGACCTGCGTGAGATCGGGAAGCTTGAAGTTGTCCGGCACGCGCTGGTCGAATTTGATGTTTCCGCCGACGCTGATGCGGTCCGCCATGTCGGGCGCGACCATGAGATAGCGTTCCCGGTCGGCCCCGGTCTGCACGCAGATTGCGTCGAAGCAGCGCAGAAGCGGCGCGAAGAAGAAGCGGAAGCGGCGGTATCCGTGCATGGAGTGGTCGGACATGCGCGCATTGACCAGCGCCAGCGGAATGCCCCGTCTCTTTGCGGTGTTCAGCAGGTTCGGCCAGATTTCCGTCTCGAAAATGATGAGACCGGAGGGCTGAATCAGGTTGAAGGCGCGGCGGACGAACGGGAGAAAGTCGATGGGGCAGAAGATGACTTCCACGCCGTCGGGCACTTTCTTCTGCGCGATTTCCTGCGCGGTCGTCGTGGTGGTCGAGAGAACGAAACGGCGGTTCGGGTTGACTTTACGCCACGCCTGAAGGGCGGTGAGTGCGAGATTGGTTTCGCCGACGCTTACCGCATGCATCCAGACCGGGCGGTCGAGCGCTTTCAGGCGCGCCTTTTTCTCTTTGGAGAAAATGGAGAAGCGTTCCGGATAAGAGCGTTTGATTCCCGGACGGCGGATCAGCTTGACGAGCAGTCCCGGCAGGAAAAACAGGAACGCCAGCGGAAAGAACAGGTTGTATAATATGTAAAACAGCATAGAAGCTCCTTTCAGTACAT
>URNE01000094.1 GCA_900549045.1 uncultured bacterium
GCGGTCCCTGCAAGATGCTCGGTCCGGTCCTCGAACAGGTTGCAACCGAAGTGGACGGAAAGGCCGTTGTCGGCAAAGTCAATGTGGATGAAGCGCCGGGGCTGGCGAAGAACTTCATGGTCCGCACGGTTCCGACCCTCTTCATTCTCAAGGACGGCAAGCCGGTCAAATCGTTTGTCGGCGTGCAGGACAAAGCCAAACTTGTCAAGGAAATCGAAAGCGTATGAACCCGGAGATCTCCGCTGAAGCGGCGGAAATTCTGCGTGGCGGAATTGTTTTCTGCGGATTCAGCGGAGGCTCGGACAGCCTCTATCTTCTTCTGGCGCTGAATGAATGTTCAGCGCCTTTTCATTTCGAGCTTCGCGCGGTGCATTTCAACCACGGTCTGCGCGGGGCGGAAAGCGACGCCGACGAGGCGTGGTGCCGCGAAAAATGCGCGGAACTCGCGGTTCCGTTTCTCTCTGTTCCGCTGGATGTCGGCGGGCGCCGCGAGGCTGGGGAGGGGGATGAAGCGGCGGCGCGGCGGCTGCGTCTGGAGGCGTGGAAAAGGCTTTGCCGCGAGACGCCCGGGGCTGTTGTTGCGCTCGGGCATCAGGCGGATGACCGGACGGAAAATCTGCTTCTGCGTCTGTTCCGCGGTTCGAATGCAACGGGGCTGACGTCTATGCGGCTTCACTCCGTTGTCGACGGCGTGGAGTTTGTGCGTCCTCTGCTGCATCTTTCCCGTTCCGATATGGAGGCGGAACTGCGCCGTCGCGGAGAGGCCTGGCGGACCGATTCCACGAACCGGACCGATTGTTACGGACGCAACTTTCTGCGTCTGAATCTGATTCCGATGCTTGCGAATCGTTTTCCGTTTGCTCCGGGCGGATTGCGGCGTTCGCTGGAAGTTCTGGAGCAGGACGCCGATTGTCTGGAGCGCGAAGCGCACAGGGTTTTCGCGGAGGGGCTTCATACTCCGCACGAGTGGGCGTCGCTTCATCCCGCGATCCGCTGCCGGGCTCTGCGTTATTTTCTGAACGCCGATTTTCCCGGATTCGTTCCGGACTCGGCACTGACGGAACGCTTTTCCGCCGCGGTTGCGTCTCCGCCGGAGAATGGCGAATGTGTCCGGATCCCGCTGGCCGGATTTCCCGATTGCGCGATCTGCGTGGAGAGCGGCCGGGTTTTCCCGCACCGCTTCACTGGAATTGCGGAGATTGTCTGGAATCTGAAAGAGACTCCGGAGCTCCGGTTCGGAGACTCCGTGCTGACAGCGGATCTGGTTTCCGTCCCGGAAATGAAACGGGCGGATGCGGAGACAGTATTTTTCTCAGCGGATCTTCCGCATGTTCTGCATGTCGGTTCGCGACGGGACGGGGACCGCATGGTTCCTTTCGGGAAACATCATCCGGTTCCGCTGAAGAAACTTTATTCGGATTGCGGGATTAAATCCTACAGCCGCGACGCCGTTCCGGTTCTGCGGACTTCGGACGGTGCGGTTCTGTGGGCCGCGGGCGTCCGCCGCTCCGCGCTTTTTCCGGTCGCGCCGGATGCGGAGACGGTCTGGCGGATTCAGCAAACTTTGCGGAAAAGCGGACATCATACTTGAAAAATACGGAATTTATGGTACATTTCCAAGAAAAAATGGAGAAGAAAACGCCTTATGGTACGCGATGCGAAACAAATACCGATTGGTCCGCTCCTCGGTGACCGGATTCTCGTCCTGCATGGAAGTCTGACGAAAGAGGATGTCCTGAACACCCTTATCGACCGGCTTGCGCAAGTGGAAGGAATGGTTCCGCACGATGATCTTGCGTGGGGAATTTTTCACCGTGAGAGTCTGATGAGCACAGGAATCGGGAATGGAATCGCCGTGCCGCATGTGCGTCTTGAAAACATTGATTCGCCGAGCATGGCGCTTGCGGTCTGTCCCGACGGCGTTTCCGATTACCAGTCACCCGACAACCAGCCTGTTAAACTTGTTTTCATGGTTGTTGCGGGCGGACAGCAGCGGGCGACGCATCTGAAGATTCTTGCGTCGATCGGTTCGCTCTTCTACGACGGCCGTCTCAAAGCCGCGTTTCTTGCTTCGCCGGATCCGGAAAACTGTCAGGAAATTCTCGCCCGCGCGGAAGCGTGAGCCCCGGTGTCGGTTCCTGTTGCCGCGCCGTCAGCGTTTGAAGTTCTTTGCCGGTCCGGCGGAGTCGCGTATCACAAGTCCCGTCGGCAGCACTTCGCGCAGGAGCGGAACTTTCCCGTTTGACTGGAGATAGCGGTCGATGGATTCCGCGGCGCGCCGTCCGGCTTCGCGGTTCAGATGCGAAACGGTGGTCAGGGCGGGACAGAGATAGCGGCTCATCGGGTAATCGTCGAATCCCACCACCGAGAGGTCGTCCGGAACGCGCAGTCCGAGATCGGCAGCCGCCTTGACGGCGATTTGCGCCACATCGTCGTTGGTCGTCATAACCGCCGTTGCTTCCGGATGCTGTTTCAGACTCCGCTTGAGCGATTCATAGTCCGTCTGCGCTTCGAGCACATGCGGCGTGAGCCCGGCGCCTTTCAGGGCGTCTTCATAGGCTTTGCGGCGCTGATTGTGATTCAGCGTGCGGAGCCCGGTTGTATAATAGAGAATTTCACGGTGTCCGAGCGAGAGCAGATATTCGGTTGCGATGCGCGAGCCGGAGTAGGAGTCGTTGTCGATATAGCCGACGTTCGGCATGTCGGTCGCTTCGTCCACCTGCATGACGGGGAGTCCGGAAGCCGCGAGTTCGGGGAGTTCATTGCTGAATTCCGCCGGAATCATGAGAATGACGCCGGAGCACTGCTGGTCGCGCAGAAGTTCGAGCAGCGTTTCATCCCCGGAACCGTCGTAAATAATCATGCAGGGTGTGAGTTCGTGTTCCTGCATGTACCGGAAGATTCCGTTCAGAACTTCGGCGTGGTAATGGGAGAACACGGGGGCGCTGTTCACGATTGCGACTCTCGGTTTGCGCTGGGCGGGGTAGTTGGTCCGGAAGTCGTATTCATGCAGTTTTTTGAGCACGAGACGCCGTTTTTCCTCGCTGACTCCCGTACGGTTGTTGACGACTCTGGAAACCGTCGCCGGAGAAATGCCGAGTTCCGCCGCGATTGTCACAATGCTGAGTTTTTCTCTTTTTCTCGCCATGTCGTTCTCCTCTTTCCTGTCTGTTGCGCCGCCGGGACGTTTTAGTTTGTTCCGGTGCGAATATAGCAGAGGGAAGGGGGAAAGTCAAGTTTTTCGGACAAAAAAACGGAGCGGACCTTGCATTCTGCGATTTTTGATTTACAGTATCTGTTGAAACGATATTTTTCGCAAATTAAAAGGAGCGATTTGAAAATGACAAAAATCAGCCTGACAGGTCCGTGGACCCTCACCTACGAGGAGCCTTCCGACAATTCGATGCGAACAATTCCGGCGCAGGTTCCGGGAAATGTCTTGGGAGATCTGCATCGCGCAAACGTGATTCCGGATCCGTACTGGTCGGACAATTCGGACAAACTGCGTCCGTATGAATTCATCGACTGGGAATACAAGACGACTTTTGCCGCGCCGGAGCTTCAGCCGCGCGAAAAGCTTCAGCTGGTCTTTGAAGGCGTCGATACGATTTCCGAAATATTCCTGAACGGGAAAAAACTGGGCGGGACGGACAATATGGTGATTGCGTTCCGTTTCCCGCTCGATCCGGCGGAACTGAAGCCGGAGGGCAACGAACTCGTCGTGAAGATCCGCAGCTCGGTCAATTTCGCGCGTCAGTTCCCCGTGCCGCCGTACTGCAAAGCGCAGAAGTTCAACTACGAGGGACTCTTCCTGCGCCGTCCGATGCACACCTACGGCTGGGACATCGCGCCGCGTCTGGTCGGCGCGGGGCTGTGGCGTCCGGTCTGTCTCGAAGTGCTGAAACCGGAACGCTGGACCGATCTTTATTTTGCAACCACGGAAGCCTCGAAGAAGAAAACCCAGCTGAGCCTCTCCTGGAGTTTCACCTCCGACCGCAAATCGCTGGTCGGCTACGAAGCGAGGATGACGCTGATCTGTCGCGACCAGAAGATAGAGAAGACATTTCCGCTCTATTTCACTTCGGGCTGGGAGTGGACGGATCTCGAAAACGCCTATCTCTGGTATCCGCGCGGCGCCGGCGAACAGAATCTCTACACCGTTCAGCTTGACCTCATCCGCAACGGCGAAGTCGTCGACACCCGCGTCCAGAAGGTCGGTCTGCGCACGCTTGTGCTGAACCGCACCGAAATGCTGGACGGCGAAATGAAGGGAAAATTCGAGTTCATTGTCAACGGACGCCCCATTTTCATCAAGGGGTCGAACTGGGTTCCCTCCAACGCCATTCACGGCGAAGCGCCGGAACGCGTAAGAAAAGACCTTGATCTTTTCGCCGATCTCGGATGCAACATGGTCCGCTGCTGGGGCGGAAGCGTTTACGAAGACGACGACTTTTTCCAGTATTGCGACGAGCTCGGCCTGATGGTCTGGCAGGATTTCATGTTCGCATGTGAAACGGCACCGCAGACGGAAGAGTTTCTCGACGCGGTCCGGCGGGAAGCGGAAGAGGTCGTCAAGGCGCGCCGCAACCATCCGTCGCTCGCGATCTGGTGCGGCGACAACGAGTGCGACGAGCTGTTCTTCTACGGAGCGCTTCTGGGCGCGAACCAGCTGCCCTCCTCGAACCGCATCTCCCGCGAAATTCTGCCGCGCGTCGTGACGATGTTCGACCCCGCCCGCCCGTATCTGCCGAGCTCGCCGTATCTCTGCGATGAAATCAAGCGTCTGAACGCGCGCTACCGCTCTCCCGAACAGCACCTCTGGGGACCGCGCGACAACTGGAAGGGACATTTCTACAAGGACAATACGGCGGTTTTTGCAAGCGAAATCGGCTATCACGGCATGACGAACGTCGAAAGCATCCGCAAGTTCATCCCGGAGGCGGAGCTCAACGACCGCCACGGCGTTTCGTGGACCTGCCACGCCGCTCAGCAGTTCGGCACGCCCTGCTACCGCAACGGCCTGATGGAAAACCAGTCGAAAGGCTTCTGGGGGTACATCGCGGAGGATCTGACAGAGTTCATGAAGTGCTCGCAGATCGTCCAGGCGGAAGCCATGAAGTATCTGATCGAACTTTTCCGCGCGAAGAAATGGTCGAAAACCGGACTCATCTGGTGGAACGTCATCGACTGCTGGCCGCAGTTCTCCGACGCAGTGGTCGATTACTACTATGTCCGCAAACTCGCGTACTACTACATCAAGAACGCGCAGAAGCCGCTGAGCCTGATTGTGAGCGATCCCGAAGCGTGGGGCTGCCGCCTGACCGCCGTCAACGACGCCGCCGCGCCCGCCGCCGGACATTACAAGGTGACGGACATCGAGACGGGTGAAGTCTTTGCGGAAGGAGAATACGAAGCTGCCGCTGATTCCGCTACGGAAATCGATTACTTCAAGGTCTGTCAGGCGGACAAGCGGATGCTGCTGATCGAATGGGAGAACAACGGCGAAGTTTCGTACAACCATTATCTGCTCGGTTCAGCTCCTTTCGATCTCGGCCGTTACCTCGGCTGGCTCAAGACGCTGGATGAAAAGATCTACACGGCGTTCGGGAGGAACGAATGGTGAAAAAGCGTTTCGCCGCCGGCTTTGACGTCGGCGGAACAAAATGCGCGGTCATCCTCGGTGAACTGACGGAGCAGGACGGAATCGAAATCCTCGCCAGAAAAAGGTTTGCGACAGCCGACTTCCGCGCTCCGGAAGCCTGTCTTGCGGAGATGTGCCGTCTGCTGGAGACGATTCTGACGGAGACCGGAACGGCAAAGAACGATATCATCGGAATCGGCATCAGCTGCGGCGGATCGCTGGATTCCGGACGCGGCGTGGTGCAGTCGCCCCCGAACCTTCCCGGGTGGGACGACGTTCCCGCCGTCGCGATTGTGGAACACGCAACCGGACTGCGCGCGAAGCTGGAGAACGACGCCAACGCCTGCGCGCTTGCGGAGTGGCGTTTCGGCGCCGGACGCGGCACGTCGGATATGGTGTTCCTGACGTTTGGAACGGGGCTCGGTGCGGGAATCATCGCGAACGGACGTCTTCTCGGCGGTCGTTCCGGCATGGGCGGCGAGTGCGGACACATCCGTCTTGCCCCCTCGGGTCCGGTCGGTTACGGCAAGGCCGGTTCCTTCGAGGGCTTCTGTTCCGGCGGCGGAATCGCCCAGCTCGGGCGTTTCCGTGCGGAGGCCGCGCTGAAGGCCGGACGTCCGCTCCCGTGGTGTCCGACGGAAGCCGATCTGCCGTCAGTTTCCGCCAAGACGATCGGCGACGCCGCCGACCGCGGCGATTCGGACGCCCTTGCCGTCTACGAAGAGAGCGGCCGCCGTCTGGGGGAAGGTCTGTCAATTCTGATTGACATTCTGAATCCGGAATGCATTGTCATCGGCAGCATCTTTGCGCGTTCGGAACATCTGCTGCGTCCTTCAATGGAGCGTGTGATCGCCGCGGAAGCTCTTCCGCAGTCCGCCTCCGTCTGCCGTGTCGTGCCCGCTCAGCTTGGAGAAGCCATCGGCGACATCGCCAGTCTCGCGATCGCGGCGGAGATGTAACGGGAAATCAAATTGTTTTTTATTTGCGGACGGATGAAATATGCCGTCCGTTTTTTTTGTCGTGTAACCAAAAAAAACGCCCCGGAGGCCCGGGGCGTGGAAAATCCTGTGACGGAACCGGTTACTTGATTTCAAGCATCCAGTTGTGCGTGTCGGGATAATCGCCGTGCTGAATGGCTGTCATGCGGTCGTAGAGCTTGCGGAGCGTGGGACCGCAGGTTTCACCGTAGGTGTATGTGTGGTCTTTGGTGACGATCTTGGAGATCGGGGTGATGACCACTGCGGTTCCGCATGCGGCGACTTCCGCGAAGTCCGCGAGTTCCGCCTTGTGAATCGGGCGGAGCTCAACCGGAATGCCCATGTCCTTCGCGATGTCCTGAAGAGACATGTTCGTGATGCTGTGGAGAATCGAACGGGAAACCGGGGTGACGTAGTGCCCGTCCTTCGAAATTGCAAAGAAGTTGCTGGTTCCGAACTCGTCGATGAATTCATGATCCTTCGGGTCGAAGAAGAGAGTGATCGGGTAGCCCTGGGACTTGGCGATCTTGCTCGGCTTGAGGCTGGCGGCATAGTTCCCGGCGAACTTGACGTGTCCGGTTCCGTGCGGCGCGGCGCGGTCGTAATCATCTAGAACGAGCGCTTCGACGGGTTGGATGCCGCCTTTGTAGTATGCGCCGACGGGGGTGACGAGGATCAGGAAGTCGTACATTCTGCTGGGGGAGACGCCGACCTGTGCGCCGGTTCCGATGAGGAGCGGGCGGATGTAGAGCGCGCCGCCGGTTCCGTAGGGCGGAACGTATTCGATGTTGTCCTTGATGACCATCTGAATCATCTGAAGATAGAGTTCTTCCGGTATTGCCGGAGCGAGCATGTAGTCGGCCGCAAGATTCATGCGTTTGACGTTTTCCCAGGGACGCAGGCAGCGGACTTTTCCGTCTTTCTGGCGGAACGCTTTGAGTCCTTCGAAAGCGGCCTGCCCGTAGTGGAGGCAGGTTGCGGCGATGGACATGGTGATGGTCGGTTCGTTGATGAGGACCGGCTCGGACCACTTGCCGTCGAGCCAGGTGGTGCGGACATAGGAGTTGGTCGGCATGTAACCGAATCCCAGAGAGGACCAGTTGATGTCTTTCGGATCCGTTTTAGGGAGTGTCTCTGACATGATGTTTCATCCTTCCGTAAATAAAGTATTG
>URNE01000095.1 GCA_900549045.1 uncultured bacterium
TATGGCGCGCTCCAGACGCATCTTCCGTTTCCATTACCGGAAAAATCTCTCAGATAATTTCTATTCCGGAACGCCCCGCCGGACATGCGAGCTCGCGTCCGCGGAAAATCAGCCGGAACGGCTGAATGCAGTCAACCGAAATCCGGTCGTTCTCCAGAACCAGCGAAATCCGGTTCCCGCCAAGCGGAAGATTTTTCATCCCCATCCTGCCGCTTCCGCCGGGAAGCCACTCAATCCGCTGTTCCGCCGCATCCATCCGGACCAGACCGACGACATTTTCGATCATCAACGCAATCGGACCCAACGCGGACCAGCCGCAGAAGTCCTGACGGACAAGTTCATTCACCTTGTTCGTCGAAGGTCTGTACGCCGTCGGCGAATAGCACTCCCAGATCGTGTGCGGAGAGAACTCGCGGAAAGTGCGCTCCATCATCTCGACCAGACGTTTCGCAAGTTCCGCCGCGAGTTCGAAACGTCCGTATTCCTCGCACGCCTTGACGGACATGTAGGCGACGGGCAGCCAGATTCCGCCGCGCCAATATGCTCCCTCCGGACGAAAATCGGGATCGTCGTGCGCCACGCTTGCGAACGGGAAATCGCCGCCGAGCTTCCGCGGATCGAGCAGAGAACGGATCTGCGACTCCGCCTGCTCCCTTGTCGCGCAATGCGCCGCAAGCGCCCAGAATGACGCCGGAGTCAGCACGCGGCAGAACCCGCTTCCGTCACGGTAACGGTCCAGAAAACAGCCCGTTTCCGGATCGAAATATTTCGCGAGCAAAGCGGTTTTTTCAGCGTATTCCCGCTCAAAATGTTCCATGGCGGCGCGGTCGCCGGCAATCGCGCCGATCTCGGCGATGCAGCGGGCGGAAAGAGCCTGCTGAGCCGGAGCGTCCACCCAGTGAATGGCGTCGTAACGGCCGCGCCCGCGCGGGGTGTTGTCCATGCCGGAGGGACAGCCCGCCCAGCAGTAGCCGTCGCGCTCACGACGCCAGACCGGACGTTCCGCCTGATACGGCATGCGGTCGGGGTCAAGATTTTCGAGCCAGTTGTAATGGGAAATCAGGACGGGGAGAATCTTCTTCAGCCGCGCTTCGTCGCCCGTCTGACGGTAGAGCAGGAGTTCGGTCCACGCGAACAGCGGCGGATTGTCAAGGTGGTGGATGTTGATCGGATACCCCGAACGCCCGTCGCGCAAGGCATAGAGATTGTCGAGCGTGCTGCAAACGGGATACACATCGGCCGCATAGCGGCAGAACATGCCCATGAGACAGGAATCCCAGATCCAGATGCGGTCCCGTTTGCAACCCTCTCCTATGTACGGAGAGAAGGGAAGGGATTCCGTTTCATAGATATGTTCCCACGCCTGCTTCCACGCGAGATAATAAAAGTCGACGAGAGCGGGGTTGGCGTCATAAATGAGTTCCGGCACGAGTTCCCTGCGGAACGGACGGCTGTTTTCGGTGTAGTGCACTGTTTCCGGCATGATAAGAATCCTTATCTTATGATTCAAGGGCTTCGAGAATCGAGAGCTTGCCCGGCGTCAGCGGCTGAAGACGCGTCAGCGCCTCCGCATAAGGGACACCGAGCTTCTGTCCGTAGAAAATGTTGATCTCCCTTTCTTCCCGGAAGAGCCAGGCGGGGGACTGCGAGCGGTAGAGGCCGATCATCTCCTCTTTCCGCTTCATCTCCTCTTCGTTCAGCGGGACGAAACAGTTCGGAGAATCGGCCATGCTGTTGCGGAGATAATGATAGAAGAGGACTTCGGGCCAGGAACCGGTCATCTGCCCCTCGGAGAGTCCGGAAGCGATGCGCAAAGCCTGAAGAGCGGTGTCCGCGGCCGCGGTATGATCAAGATGGCGGTCGAGCGGCCACTGGGTGATGATCGCGTGCGGAGGTTCCGCGAGATAGAGCTCCGCAAGTTTGCGGCAGCCGGATTCGGAGGCGAACGCGGCGCCGTCGGCTTCATCCAGCCAGACGATGTCCGCGCCGAGCTTCCGGCAGACTTCGCTTTCTTCGGCGCTGCGCATTTTCGCGCACTCCTCCGGCGCGATTTTCCCGACAAGACCGCGCTCTCCATGCGTCAGATCGACGACATGTAGGCGGCAGTTTTTCTTCCGGCTCAGCTTCAGCGCCGTCCCCATGACGGCGCAGAGATCATCGGGATGCGCATTGACAAAATAAATATGTTCCATCGTTTTCATTTACTTCCGGTTTCGGTAGTTCCTTGTTTTCAGCGCACGATTTCATAAACCATGCAGGGATGTTTCAGTGCGAATGTATCCGCCGTGAACAAAAGTTTTCCGGTCGAAGAATTGAACTTTGACGGCACTTCGCCAATTCGCTCGCCGAAGAGGTCGACGCCGTAAACCCGCGGCGTCTCACCCGGAGTCAAGGTCAGTTCAACATCCGCGACTCCACGGCGGACCACATGCTGGGGAACGCCCCACGTCTCCATCAGAGCCAGCGTCGAATCGGAAAATCTCTGGTTGAAATTCTGAACGTTCGTCAAATGGAAAAGAAGAATCTTTCCGGACTCCTTCAAAATTTTTCCATCCATTGCAGAGGCGGAGACCAGCGCGAACCCTTTATGGATGTTCACGTTCAGAACGCCGGCGCTTCCGTTGACCGCATCGACCGACACAACGGCGGCGGTTTTCGGCGTATCAATCAGGAAAACACCCTTTTCTCCGTCCAGCGTCAGCTCTCCTGTTGAACTCTTTGCGAATTTCCGGTTCAAATCCAGCATTCCGGCATCCGTCTTGAGGTATGAACGGATTTTCTCAACCGTCTCTCCCTCCGGCTCATCAGTCTCGGCGGAGAACAGGCCGTCATTCGCGACTTTCGAACCGATCCGGGAAACAAAGCCCCAGTTTTTCAGAACCGGAGGGTAGACTCCTCCCACTTGCCGCGTGAAGAAACGGCTTTTTGAATCCGTGTAGTTGTCCGGAACGGAAATCGGCAGAAGCTCTTTCGCTTTACGCACATCTCCGCGCAGGAAAAGCAGAATGCCGAGACGGTCGGAAAGGAATTTCATCGGATCGCCGACCGTATCAAAACCTACTGTCTGCCATTCCGGATTCATCAGCTGCGCCGGAAGTTCCGCAAAACCGTAGCGGAACAAAGCGTCCCAGTCCTGCATTGCGGCATAAGCTCCGACGAGCGCGCCGCCTTCCGCACGGTACTGATTTGCCGCACAGAAGTTGAATTCGGAAATCATATACGGCTTGCCGATCAGGCGTGAAGCAAAGGCGTCGGGAGGATAGAACGCACTGTCCGATCCGATCAGATTCTTCATCGCGCTTTCAGTCGGAACGCTCTGGATATATTTGGACCCTTCATCTCCGCTGGATGTATGCGCCCAATAGAAGTGGTTGTCCACATAGTCGCACGAATTCCGGATCAGCGTCATGGAAACCGTACTCGACACGTTCTGGTCGGTCAGCGGCGCCCTGACTCCGAGACCGCGCAGAAAACCGCATATCTCCGGGTAGTATTTTTTCTGAGATTCCACAACGGACTTGGCGATCCGGCGTTTTTTTTCATCCGGGCTGAGACCGGCGGGAACTCTGAAATACGGAGAATTGAGGTCTCCCGAAATTCCCATGAAGAAAAATGGCGAATTCTCATTGACCGGACAGATTCCGATCATCGCCGGCTCATCGTTCCATGCAATTCCGGTATGCGGATTCACCGAATTCAACAGATTCGCGGAAAACTTCTCCCAGTTGCGGCGGCATTCTTCTTCATAAAGAATCGACTGTCCGCTTTTTTTGAGTAGCTATATGCGCGTTGTATGCAAATCCAGCAGAAGGTAGATGCCGCGATCCTTCAGACATTTCACGAGATAATTCAGCGCATCCAGTTTCTCTGGATCCAAATCCGTGAAGCCGCTTTCCGGATTGCGGGCAAGCATACGGTCATAGTGATGAATCCGCACGGCGTTGTAACCGTAACGGGCGAGCATGGAGGCAAGACGCTCCGCTCCCGCCCTGTCTGAAAAATTGATATGTCCGTAAATGTTTGTTCCGTAGAAACGGACAGGAACGCCGGGGCAGTTTTCGAACTCGAAATGCGAACCGCGGACAACAACGCGTCCGTATTTTCCCGCAGGCGCATCAATAAATCCGAGCGATGAAAAATCCAGCACAGTTCCCGGTTTCACGCATGGAGGAACCACAACTTTGCGCCAATCCTCATTTTCCACCAGCGTATACGCTTCCTTGTTCCTCGGGGCCCTCGTCGGTTTTCCGCAAACGAACTTCCAGCCATTGGAACCGCTGAGCACCTTGACGGCAAGGACATTCACGCCCTTTTTCACCGGAACGGCGACGACATGGTCGTCGGGAACGAACCGCTTGCTCCGGTTCCCCGTCGCTTGAGTATCATAAACGCGCTCGCCGTTCACATACAGAGTGAACCACCAGTCGGCGGCAAGCCCGATGTGCATCTCGCCGTCGGCGGGACTTTCAAACCGATTGAAAAAGTAAGCGCATTCCCCCGGCGTAAAATCCTTCCTGTTTTTCCCAAGATCGATCACATTGTTTTCCAGGCGCATGTTTTTCGGTGCAGCCCCGGAAAGCTCCGCCGGAACTTTGGAGTACAGATCATGCTCCGCGCTGCCGATGAACGCCTCCAGTTTCGCTTTCGGCTGAAACACTTTCCATTCCGGATTCAGATTGAGCGGCAGAACTTTCGGAAGACGCTTCAGCGTAACTTTATCGAAATAGAGTTTTGTCCCCGCCGGACATTCTCCCGCCATGACCCGCGGAAGGTTCAACGGCGCAGACGCATCCTCAACCGGAATGAACGGAATCTTCACCTGCTGCCAGCGTTCCGTAAAATTAACCGTGCGACGGCCGTGATTGAACTCCTTCCACGACGGGTTGCCTCCCATTGCGACAGCAACTTCCGCCTTGCACGGCGCGGAAGCTTTGCAAAGAAACGAAACTTCGTATTCCTCACCGCCCTTCAGCGCCTCGCCCTGATACTCGAACTTCAGAACAAGTCCCAGCGCGTTCCCTTCCGGGGGCACCTGCTGAATCGACACTCCAATGCACGGCTTTCCGTCCTTCGAAAGAACTTTGCGGCTCATCTTCAGAACGCTGCGGTATTGCGCCCCGACACTGACAAAGACATCCTTCGCCGGAACCATTTCCCATTTTTTTACTACCGTGCCGCTCTCCGCGAACATCAGAACCGGAACTGACACGGCACACAAGAATATTTTTTTTACGATCTTCATTTTCCCAGTCTCACAAATCATTTTCAATCTCTTTCAACACGACGTCGCCGAAATAGACTTTCACGCCCGCGGGGCATTCTCCGCACATGACACGCGGAAGATTCAGCGGCGGAACAGCTTTTTCCGGCGCGGCAAACCGGATCACCGCAGTCTGCCATTCCGTCTTAAAATTGAGAATCTTGCGTCCATTCTGAAACTCATTCCACGACGGATTTCCGCCCATTGCGGCAACTGCGACCGCTCGGCATGGCGCACTCGCCTTGTACAGAAACGCCAGCTCATACTCCTCTCCCGCCTTCAGCGACTTATCGGTACAGAGAAATTTCAGAACAAGATCAAGCTCTCTTTTTCCCTCATTCATCGTAATATTCAGCATCATGGCGGATTTTCCGTCCGGAGTCTTCACCTCCGGAGCCATCTCCAGACTGCCGCGTCCGTTCGCAGACTGCGAAACGATGATTTCCTTCGAGGGAACGCCATTCCACCTTTTGAACACCTCATCCGCCTGAACGGCAGACGCCGAAAACATGAGAAAAGCGGCAAACAAAACAGACATTTTCATAGCGAAATTCTCCAGTTGTCAATGTTATTTCATATATGCAAAGTAGAAACGGCAGCCGGGACAGTTGCTGTCCGGCGATCCATGACTGCACCCCATGATGCTTTTCGACGTGCTGCCTACATGTCCGTCATTGAAGGCAACCGTGGAACGCCCTGAATGCGCAAAACGTCCGCAATTCCCACCTGTCGTCGCTATGCCGGGATTATAAGCCTCCCCAGCCTTGAGCTGCGAAACCCCCTCCCCCCACAGCACACTCGAAGAAGGCTGGCGCGCTTTGGACGGCTTCAGATATCCGATATCGCCGCTCCAAAGGAGTTGTCCGTCCAAAAATGGAAGCGCATGCAACGAGCGGAATTCGTAATGTTTTTCCGGACACACGCAATAAAATTGCGTCGTCCATCCGGGAAACGCCGAAGCCTGTGCAACAGTCTCTGAACAGAAATATTTTGCAGAGACTCCGTCTCTTGCAGCAGGACACTGATTTTTCGTTTTTCCGGTTGCCTTCCTGACAATAGAAGCAAATCCGTCCGTATTCCAATAACACGGATTCCTGTTTTCCCTTACAAACAGCATTTCTTCGTTTTCATCCAGATAAAACGTCGTTGCGAGACTGAGCTGTTTCATCTTGCTGTAGCAGTCCGTCTCCCGCGCTTTCTGTCTCGCCTTGTTCAGAGCAGGCAGAAGCATTCCTGCTAAAATAGCAATAATTGCTATTACGACCAGGAGCTCTATAAGCGTGAAACGCTTCTTCGCACCGTTCCGTCTTCCGTTCTTCTTTGTTCTGGTAATCATACTGCGTCCTTTCTGTGTTATTCTGTATTATTATCCTGTAAAACCTTTTACCGGTCCAGATCTTCCTGACTGACATTGTCCGCGCGCTCCTGCACAATAACGCTGTAATAGGGATCCGCTTTCTGACGCTCATAATACGCACGGACTCCTGCGCGATCCATAAACTGCGCGGGAACCGTCTCCTGGCGCAGATCTTCCGGATTTTCGATCATCTCGATCATCCGCCGCATCTCCCCCGCGACATGTTCCCGGAAGGGACTCACCAGAGCGCCGATCACCCGCGGATGCTCGAAGTAATCGTACGGGAGTGTATAGCTGTTCACGACAAGCGGAATCTCACGCACCCCGTTCTCCTTGCAGCAGAGCAGAAACCGGCGCGCGTGAACGCTCGAAAAGAACACAAGGCACTCCGCGTTCACCCGGCGGGCCTCCTCCAGAATTCCCGCAAGATTTTTATCCGGGAATTTGCAGCCCGCAAACACGACATCCTCCGGAACGATCCCTTCGCGGTCGGCGGCGGCAAGCGGGTTTTCATCTACGGCCAGCACGCGCCGGATTCCCCGTGCGCCAAGCTCGGCAAACAGCTTCCGCATCCCCTCCCGGTAGCTCACCGTGAACGAATTGCACACCGGATTCCGGTAATGCGTCAGCAGTATCGGATAGTTGCGCAGATACTCCGGAAACGGCGTCGAAGCCCCAAGATAAAGCGTGCACAGAATGCCGTCCGCCTGACGCGAAAAGAGGTTCTGAAGACACTTCAGTTCCTGTTCCCGGCTGTAGCGCGTGAGGGAGATCAGGAGCTGATAGTCATACTTCTCCGCCTCCTCCAGAAGCATCTGTGAATAGAAGCTTGAGTAGACTCCCGCGATTTCGCCGATGACAAGCCCGAGCGTTTTGCTTTTCCCTTTCTTCAGCGAACGCGCGGTGGCCGAGGGCTGATAGTTCAGTTCGCGCACGGCTTCGTCAATCCGCTGTTTCGTCTTCTCCGCCATCCGCGCGGAAAGCGGGTGATGATTCAGATAAAGCGAGACCATCGTCGTGGAAACTCCCGCCCGTTCCGCCACATCTTTGATCCTGACCCGCATTTCCATCTCTCCTGTTAAAATGTTACATCGTTGTAACAGTATTAATTATAGCACATCCCCCCGATTTTGTCAACCCCCTGTTTAAAAGATTTTT
>URNE01000096.1 GCA_900549045.1 uncultured bacterium
GGGGGAGATCGAGCCGGGCGAAATCGTCACCTGCATCGGCGGCGAGGACCCGAACCGGATTGCCGTGGAAGACTGGGCGCAGATCAAGGGAACGCATTCCTATGACGTGATCTGCTCGTTTGGAACCCGTGTGGAACGGGTGTTCGTCACCGATAAATAAAGGATTTCCATATGAAAAAACTTTTCCGGACCGCTCTTGCCGCCTGCGTGTTTGCCCTGCTTCCCGCTTGCGTCAACATCCAGTATGACGGCACATCCGCCGAACCGCTTCCCGAATCGGAGCCGGTCGGGCTCTACTTTTCCGCCGATCAGATTCCGGTGAAAACGTATGACGTGCTCGGCGAGGCGACCGCGACGGCGGGTGAGGCGTATTCCGCAACGGAGGTCGAGACGAAACTGCGTTCGTTCGCCCGGAAGCACGGGGCGAACGCCGTGCTGATTGTGGACATCAAGCGCACTGTGGCGGGAAAGGCGCGTCCGGATCAGATCAGAAATCAGAACGGCGGCGCATGGACTCCGGACGACTCCTCCGGCAGCTCCTTCCGTCATTTCCGCGAGGATATGCTGGATTACAGCAAGACGGAAGGGCCGGAGAAGCCTGTTTACGATATTCTCATCAAGGCGAAATTGCTCCGTCTTCCGGCGGAGTGAGGCTTTTCAGCCGCGGAGCTCCAGCACAATATTTTCTCCGCGGAGAGTTTTCCTGCGCAGAACCGTTCCGTTTTCGACCATGATTTCTCCGGAAAACGCATCAGCCCATGTTCCAGGCAAGGGAAAACGGAGTTCCAGTGTGCCGTTCCATTTGCAGTGGACGGCAACCCAGTTTTTTGTCTGCATGATCTGATCACCGCGCGGAGACCAGATATGCACGCCTGCCTCCTGAGCGAATTGTGTCAGGAAGGCCGAGGGCAGGTTCGGTGTGGCGCTCCAGATGGAGGTCCATTCCGGAAAACGCCTGCGCATGAGAGTAGCTCCGTCGGACCCCGCGCGGAACGGAACGAAGGTTCCTTCGACTGCATAGGCGAGGGACTCCGCATCCGGATCCGCTCCGTAAAGGTTCGGGTTGATGCTGCGCGCAGTTCCGAAACTGATCCGTTTCCCGTCGAGTATCGCTTCCGAAATTCTGGAGTTCCTGTTGTCTCTGCGGACAAGATGCATTCCCGTCAGCTCACAGCAGGAATCCGGATCGTTTTTGCCGTTCCGGACGATTCCCGGCGCATGAAACCAGAGAACGGTTCTTCCGTTTCGTTTCAGTTTTGATTTCAGTTCTTCCCGCAGGACATCATCGACGATATGCGCGTTGAGAATCAGAACGAACTTGTAGTGTTCGAGGAATTTATCCGTCATTATGGTCAGGTCTTCCAGACGGAATGTATCGAAAGAGGCTCCGATTGCAGCAATTTCATTGAGTTGCTGCTCGATGAGGCCGCCGGAGAGAAAATGAAACGATTTCGACGCCGCCAGCGAGTCCGTTGAAATGAAAACGGCGATTTCTGCTGTGCTCGTTTTGTCTGCCAGATGCCGTTCGGCAAAAGCCGTGAGCCTGCTGATACTCTGCATGATGCGGCTGTCATGGTACGAGCCTTCTCCGAATAGATCCATGAACCACTGTGTTCCGCCGCTGCGCCAGACGTCGAGGAATCCGCGCTCGATCATGGAAAGCGACTGATCTGTTGTGGCGGGCATGATGTTGTGAGCCGTATTTGAGAGGTGGGTTTCCGTATCATCTTCCGCAAAGTAGAGCTTTCCTGCGAGCAGAACGCTTGAAGGCAGAAGCTGAGCGGTCGAGACTCCGCCCGGCTGGCGTGCGGAGTAACCGACAGGGGCAGACAGAAAATCCAGACTTTTGCAGTTCAGCACAATTTCGTGTGCATCATGTCCGTTCGCATAATGCGAAACGAGGTTTGCAGGCAGGTTCACATATCCGTAGAATGCGCCGAAAATCTTTTCGGAACCGAGTTCCGTCAGTTTTTCTTTTACGGCTTCCGCCTGGCGTACCACGAGTCCCGCCATGTATTCGGACTGACAGCGGAGAAAATCCGTTTGCTGCTGATCGCATTCCGGATTCCACAGAGTGGAAACGGAAGGCTGGAATGCCGAGAATTTTTCCGGAGCGGGAAGCTCCGCAGTCTCAAAGGATGCTTCGGGAGCGTTCCATGCCCGGCGGAGTATATCCGCATCCCTGTATTTCCTGTGCAGAAAATCGCGGAAAATCCGGATCATTGCCGGATTGTAGTCGGCAACTTTCGGTCCCCAGTGCCAGACGTGTTCCGCGCAGTGTCCGAATCCGGAATGATAGCCGGCAATGTGTTCGCCCCAGCGTTTTTCGCAGTATTCAAGACTTTGCTTCAGCGCGGCAAGTGCTTCGCGGATCCACTCTTCCGAGGCGAGAGAAACCATATATTCATCCTCGAAACACCGTTTTTCGAGATCATAAGTTCTCATCAGCGAACCGGGATGGCGCTTTTTCCATTCCTCGGAAGCTTGGAGCCGGAAACGCGGAATGACGAGTGCGTCCGGAGCTCCGTTCAGAATCTGCCGCATCATAGAATCAATGTATTCCGGCGACATGGTCCGGAATACGGCGCCGGGTGCGTCATGCACGGGGGCGCCGTCTTGCAGATCAATGTTGCCGATAAAGGAAAACAGACGGATGCCGGACTGCCGGAAAGCACGAACGTCTCCGGCAGTCATGTTGCGGTTCCAGTGCATAAGCCCGGTTTCCGGGCGTCCGTTGATATGGAGCGCCGGAACTCCGGCAAAACAGCGGACTGCTGTGTGTAATACGCTCATGGAACAGCTTACTCCTCGGCGGTGACAGCCAGAACAATCGGAACCGAGCGTTCGGCTGAAATAATGTCGATGCTTGCAAGAACCGCAAATCCGCGCTGGTCGACATCCTGGTTGGTGACGCCGAGTTTTCTGACATCGTTTTCCCAGACAAAGATGTATCCGCCGACGCCTTCGCCCCACTGACCGGGATGCTCTGCGGGGTAGACATTTCCGGTCCGCGCGGCGGAGACTTCGTTGAGACCCTTTCCACCCGGAACGATTTTCCACTCTCCTGAGTGGATTCCGGCGTAGACATCAAGTTCGCGTACCTGACCGTCTGCAAAATTGAGACGGTAGGTCATGACTTTCCCGTTGTCTGCATTGTAACAGTAGCCGTGCAGGAAGAAAAGACGGCGGACGACTTTGTTCACGGGGATTCCGCGTACGCTTGCGGGCAGGTCTTTCTGGTGGCGTCCCTTGAGCATGATGATGGCGCGGCCTCCGTTTGTCTCCGGATTGACATAGTTGAACGGAACACCGCGGATGATGTCTCTCTGCGGGAATTTCCAGAATTCTTTGCGGACCATGTTTGCCGGCGAATCCGAGAATCCGCGGTTGCAGAACGGCGCGAGATCGATGCTTGAAGTCATGCCGGTTTTGAAGACTTCCGGCAGCGAGTTCGTCAATTTACGGGAGCTGGGAGCCGGCATTTTGGCGAGCTTCAGCGCAGGTCCCGCGTTTTCTTCTTTCGGGAACGGGTAGTCCTCAACGCGGAACGGGGGGAGTGTGAGAACCACTTCGCTGTTTCCTTCCGCAACCGGAATTTCATACGCACATTCCCACTGCCCGCGTTCCGGCTGAATCTCCTTGCCGTTCAGCAGAACGGATTCGGGCCTGATCATGGAAACAACGGTCAGCGTGTCCGGCCGTTCCGAGCTGAGCGAAATCCGGGCGACACGTTTTTCTCGGTTCCAGGTTCCGGCAACGAGACGGGCGCGTCCGAAGTCGCCGATCCAGACCGGATCGTTCTGTCCGATGATGTGCGGAAGCACGTTGGTTCGGAGGTTGTGTTCATGCATGGAAAGGCTGTGATAGAGTTTTGCCCAGCTGTTTTTATCCATCTTCATGAAAGGCTTGTCCGCCGTGTAGCCGAACGGGAAAGTCTGACGGTAAAGCTGACGGACTTTTGCTCGGTCGCGGGTGGAGAATGCAAGGAATTTGATATAGTTCCAGGCGTTGATGCTGCGCTCGGATCTTCCGTGGTACATGTAATTGTGATCGTTCCATTCCGGAAGGTCGCGGGAGAATGTGGCGAGCCATTTTTCCGCATCGGCGAAGCAGAAGCGGAGGAGCGTTCCGTAGAACGGGTAGTCGTTTGTGCAGCCGACGGTCTGTAACGGCGCGTTCCATGCATCCTTTGCATACGGTTTCCAGGGAGCTGTGCGGAATCCGCTCTGGAAGACTCCGAGCTGTCCGAGAGCCGCTTTCGGCGACTGCGCCTCCGGAGTGTTTTTGACATGTGCATTGTAGACAATCACATTCGGACTGATGAAGTTGATGGTTGTCGCGTTCTGTTTCGACGCAATGTAAAGTGCGTGGGCGGCAAGATCAGGTTCGTTCATCGCTTTTGCCATGCGGTACATCAGGGAAGAACAGCGGAAGCCGTCGCCGTACATGTCTCCGTAGAGAATGATTCCGCTTGAGAGCGTGTTCATGCCGGGAGCCTGCCAGGTCTGGTTGAAATCAACCGCCGTGTAGAATTCTTTCAGCCGTTCCCAGTGACGTTCGGCGAGACGCCAGTCGTGGAAGAACAGAGCGCGTCCGTATGCGGCAAACATGGAAAGCTGGTTGAACAGCGTCATATCGCCGACGATGCCCTCTGCACCCTGGTTGTTTCCACGCCATCCGCCGAGAAATGCGGAGCGTCCGGTGACGGGGTCGATGCGGATTTCCGGGGTGCGCACCCGCGGGTTCAGTTCACGTCCGCCGCTGACGCTCATTTCACCGCTGATTGCCATGTCAAGCAGAAGCGGCTGACGCGGCTGATCAAGCAGATCTTTCGCTTCGGCGTTCAGAAGGCAGTAACCTGCAAGTTTATTGAGGATGTTGCCGGAGTTGTAGTCGCGGATGAACGCCGAGCGGATGTCATCGCCCTTTTGCGCAAGAACGGTCTGATTGAGTTCATTGATCAGTTCTTCCTCTCCGGAAACTGGCTTGAGCACGATGCGTTCCAGAAGGTCGGGAACGGGGAGCGTGTAGCTGACAGTATCGCCCTGGACGGTCCGGTAGAACCCGAAGCGTGTCGCCATGAGCATTTGGGAAGGCTGATCCGGACGGATACGGCTGTTCAGGGTGTAGGCGACGGGGAACGGGGTGTATGCGGGCACGGAAGCGGGCCAGTCGCCTTTGTTCAGAACTTCCGCTTTGCGGATTCTGTTCCAGATGCGCAGGGAGCCGTCTTTCCCGAACGCATAGAACTCATCCATATCGAGCGGGAAATACTTCAGATGCCTTGCCGTATTCCGGCACTGGGCGAGAACGTCGGCGGGGAGTGTTTTCCATCCGGACCCGAATTCCGGCGTTTTCGCCTCCGCTCCGTAAAGCGTTGCTGCGGCGAATCTGCCGACCTGCGGAGCACGCTGAATGCGCAGTCCGTTTCCGTTCCATTCGAGGCTTCCCGGCTTGTTTTCGAAGCAGACGAGCACGGGAAGTTTCGGAGACTTGTTTTCGCGCCAGAGCAGAAGCAGCCAGTTTTCGGTCATTTTGCCGGAGGGAACCTGATTCCCGCGCTCGAAAATTCTGACTTCCCCGTCAAACACGCCGGCAACGGCGTCCGGGGCAAGCGGAGTGCCGACGGAACTTTCGATAACGCTGACCTTGTCGGTGTGTGCGTTGAAGAGGATGCCCGGCGCGATGGCGCTCCACCAGACATCAATGTCGATCTCCCTGCCGGAGCGGTCGCGGTAGATGTTTTTCCGTTTCGCATAGGTCCAGGAGCCTTCGCCGAGTTCATAGCGGCTGAAGGTGCATTCATCGGCATCGAAGGAGACTTCCCAGTCGAATTTCGCGTTTTTGAACGGCAGAAAATCGTCTTTTATGCTGCGGTACAGACTTCCGCCGCGGACGTTTGTGTTCAGGAGCGGCTGCCAGCTTCCGCCGAATCCGAAATTTCCCGTGCTGAGGAAACTGGTTCCGGGGCGGACTGCCGGGGCGGTTCCGTCATCCGCATAAACCCGGGCGCGGATTTTCGCAAGTTCGTTCACCGTCTGTTTTTCCAGCTGTGCGCAGCTGCTGTATTTTTTTGCGTTGAACATGTTGCGCCACTGTTCAAGTTTCTGCCGCACGGCGTAATCCCTGACCGGGATATGTGTGCCGCCGAGACTTTCACGGAATGCGGCTGTCCGTTTGAGCGCTTCAAGTTCGTTTTCAAGCGTGATGATGCGTGCACCGAGACGGAAGCGTTCCTCAATGACGCTTTTATAAAAGGAGAAAGCCTGGTCAAAGACGGCGTCGGACGGGAGAGTCCGGACCTTCGGCGCATTGGCGCGGATGGTGTTGATCCGGCCGATTTCGAATTCGCAGTCGGCATCAAGTCCGGCTTTTGCCAGAACCGCCGCGGAACGGCGCCAGTCCTTGATGCTTTCCTTGATTTCGGATTCATAATCTTTTGCGCGCTTCTTCGTATACCATCCGATATTCGGCGTGTACGGCTGACCGTTGCTCCGGACGGAGAGCTGAAGCATGATCCGTTCGTATGCTTCGAGTTCCTGCCGGACCTGTTCCGGGGAGAGCTTTGAGAATTTCTGCACGGCATCGGGAAAGTGGCGGTCGATTCCGGAAAGGAATCGGGGAACGTGTCTGCGTTCCAGTACCTGCTGTCCCAGTTCAATTGCTTTTTCAAATTTACGGTTTTCCTCCGTGAGACCGGCAAACAGAAGCGGTGCTGCTGCGCAGAGGATCAGGGAAAGTGAAAATTTCATGATCAGCGTCCTCCCATGAAATACTGTTTGTTGAGGGTTATGACTCCGGTATGCATACGGTGACTGGCAACGTGTCCGTCTTTGTAGAGATAGTTTCCGCGGAGTCCGCCCGAATGAATGTTTCCGCTTGCATATTCGTCGTTGTTGGCGAGAGTTTCGCTCCAGCAGTAGATGAGACTTCTACTTCTGGTTACCTGGCGGGCCATGATGCCCGTGGTATCGGTATAGCGCATTTCACCGGCGATGACGCGTCCCTTGATGTTGTAGAGCTTGCGTCCGCGCGGTTCTTTCCCGGCGTCGTTTTGAGCCGGGACGTTGAGCCCCCATGCGTATGCCTGATGCGCAGCTCCGTCATCGCTGCAGTTGGTCGGTACATAGTTCGTTGTGAAGATCGTGGAAACGGCTCCGGTAAAGGGCTCGCGCAGCTTGGTTGCCGCAGTCGGGCAGACGAAGACGGATTTCGCCGTGTGGAGGTAGCGGTTTACCGTATACTTCGGATAGTGTGCATACTCACCGGTGTCACCGGCAGTCGACTGTTTCACCGCGTACGGGGATTTTACGTATTCCATGATGGAGTCGGTGAACCTGATGTCGTTCGACTGCAGCAGATTCGGGAGGTAGTCGTTGTTGTCGACCGTGTACATCATCAGTCCTGTTCCGGTCTGCTTCAGATTTGCGGAACAGGTGATCGCCTGAGCCTTTTCTCTTGCCGCGTTCAGTGCGGGGAGAAGCATGGCGGCGAGGATGGCGATGATAGAAATTACAACGAGGAGTTCTACAAGGGTGAAACCTGTGGATTTCATCCCCACCGTTTCCCCGGCTGATCGGATTTGTGGACGTTTCATGCCTTCAATCCTTCCGGCGGTTTACCAGGCTGCATTTTTGGACATGAACGAAACGGTCACGGGGACACCCGCTTTGAC
>URNE01000097.1 GCA_900549045.1 uncultured bacterium
GAACCATGAACCGCTCCGCCTTGCCGATGGCGAATACCGCTTTGCCTGCCTTGTGTGGGACAACGAGCCGCTGCCCAGCGGGCAGCTTGTTACGCTGGCCGCCGCCGCGCTGGGCTGGAAAAAAAGCACCACCTACACCGTCTTGAAGAAGCTCTGCGAGCGCGGTGTGCTGCAAAATTCAGACGGTCAGGTGACAAGCCTGATCCGGCGGGAGGATGTCCAGCAGGCCGAGAGTGCCGCCGTGGTGGATAAGACCTTTGGCGGCAGCCTGCCGCGCTTTGTGGCTGCCTTTTTGAACACCCAGCCCATCAGCGACGCCGAGGCCGCCGAGATTCGCGCACTGCTCGACGCCGCCCACCGCGAGGAGGGATAGTTATGCGCAGTACCGTGTTCGCGTTTTTGCTGCTCAGCGCGCGGGGCGGCGCTGCCGCGCTGGCGCTCGTTCTCGGAACGACCGGTTGTTCCATGTTCGACGACGATGACGCCAGTCTGGAAATGTTCAAGGTAAAAGGCGACGACGGCGCGGCACGGGTCAGCGGATCCGGAGCGGGCGGTTTCGACGCGAATGCCGGCAACGCCAACATCAACAGCATGGGCGGCATCAACGGCGGGTCCGGAGCCAATGCCGGAGCCGGCGAATGGAACAACGCCGCTCCCGGACCCTACGACGACTTCGGCCGTCCGATTCCCGGCGTCACTCTCCCGACCGTCTATTTCAGTTTCGACAGTTCCCGCATCGGCAGCTCAGAGGCTCCGAAGCTCGACGAAATTGCCTCCTATCTTTCCAGCACTCCGGGAACGGGCGTCGTGATCGAAGGCAATTGCGACAGCCGCGGAAGCGATGAGTACAACCGTGCGCTCGGCGAACGCAGAGCTCTTGCGGCAAAGGAGTATCTGGTTCAGCACGGCATTGCGGAATCCCGCATCCGCACCATCAGTTACGGAGAGGAACGCCCCGCCGTCCAGGGTAAAGACGAGGCTTCCCGAGCCAAGAACCGCCGCGACGAATTTGTTGCGCTCACACTTAACAAGTAACTGAAAAAAAACGGGTTTTCGCGCCGGAATTCATCTTCCGGCGCGCCTCCGTTTTCAGGGACCGGATATGGCGGACGCACAGGAAATCGCACAGGCTTTGCAGCTTCAGGAACACCGCGAAGGCGGTTCGTTCCGTGAAGTCTACCGTTCCATTGTCAAAACCCAGGCGACCAAGCAGCGTCGCGCCGCGACCAGCATCTTCTACATGCTGCGCGGAAAACAGGTCTCCCGCTGGCATCTCGTCAAATCCGACGAGATCTGGATGTATCACGCGGGTTCCTCCGCAATTCAGCTTCTGCTCCTTCCCGACGGAACCTTTGAAGAACGCGTCGTCGGACCCGATGTCCTCTGCGGCGAGTTTCCGCAGAGCATCATTCCCGCATGGACCTGGCAGGCTGCCGTGCTTTCCGACCAGTCGGAAAACAGCTGGGGGCTCTTCGGCGCCGTAGTCTGTCCCGGATTTGAGTTCGAGGATTACATGGAAGGCGATGCGGAAGCGTTGATCCGGAAATACCCCGAAGCGGCGGAACGCATTCGCGAGCTCGGTCTTTAATTAATAGAAACAGAGAGAGTTATGAAAAAATCAGATTACATCGGAATTGCTTTTCCCGTGCTGTTTGCCCTTCTTGTGATTTTCTTCCCGTTCAACACGTCCGTTACGACCGGACTGTTCGACGGCGGCGAACTGCTGAAAACGCAGACGGTCTGGACCGGATTCACGGCAAAGGGACTTGAACAGTTCGGAAATGTCACAAAATACCATCCTTACGCAATGGGGTTCCTCAAGTTTGCGCTGCTTGCCATGTTCGGCGAACTGCTGAAAGCGCGTCTCAAAACGGGTTCCTGGAAGGTTGATCTCTTCCCCGCCCGCATGATCGTCTGGGGCTTTTTCGGACTCATCATGACGGTCGCTTTTGCTCTGTTTGCGAACGGGATTCAGGCAATGATGGGAACGCCGCTCTGGTTCGGCGAGCCGCCGATGCTTTCCAAAAGTTTCGGAAACCGGTTCATCTTTGCAATTTCGACATCCTTCTGGATGAACATAATCTTTGCGTACCCGATGATGCTTGGACACGAATGGTTCAATGCGGTTCTTGCGAAACGCGGATTCGTCGGGGGCGGCGAGTTTCTTTCGCGGCTTGATGCCGGCGCCTGGGGATCGTTTATTCCGAAAATGATTCTTTATTTCTGGATTCCGGCGCACACGGTGACGTTCCTTCTTCCCGCGGAGTTCCGCGTGCTGATGGGGGCGCTGCTGAGCGTGGCGCTCGGATTCTTCCTTACGATACGTGCAGTCAAACATTCAAAATAAGGTGAAATTATGGAAACCGAATTCTGGGAGCGCGACATAGAGCTGATCAGCCGCGCGGATCTGAGCGCCATGCAGCTGGCGAATCTGAAGAAAACACTGAAACTGGCAGCCCGCTCTCCTTATTATTCCAAGATTCTTACCGAACCGGTGATTGAATCCATCAGGACCCTGGACGACATCCGCCGTCTGCCGCTCGTCGACAAGCAGACGCTGCGCGAGAACTTCCCCTACGGTTTTGTCGCAAAGCCGATGAAGGACATCGTCCGTCTGCATTCTTCTTCCGGAACGACCGGAACTCCGACAGTGGTTTTCCATACTCAGCACGACCTTGATCTCTGGACGAACATGACCGCCCGTTCCGCCTTCATGGCGGGCGCGCGCAGCACGGACGTCTTCCAGAACATCATGGGCTACGGCCTCTTCACCGGCGGACTCGGTTTCCATTACGGCATGGAGCGTCTCGGCGCACTCGTCATCCCGAGCGCCGCGGGCAACTCGAAACGCCAGATCTGGTTCATGAAGACTTTCGGAACAACTGTCTGCCACATTCTCCCGAGCTACTCCATGCGTCTGCTGAGTTTCTTCCCCGAATGCGGACTTGATCCGAAGAAGGATCTCAAGCTCCGAATCTTTTTCATCGGCGCGGAACCCCACTCCGATGCGCTCCGCAGGCAGATCGACGATGCGTTCGGCGTGCAGGCGTTCAACTCCTACGGACTCTCCGAAATGTGCGGACCCGGTCTCGCCTTCGAGTGCCGCGAGCGCAACAACGGAATGCACCTCTGGGAGGATCAGTACCTCATGGAGATTATCGACCCGGTCACCGGGGAAACGCTTCCGGACGGCGAGGAGGGCGAACTCGTTCTCACCTCCCTTCAGCGCGAAGCCATGCCGCTGATCCGCTACCGCACGCACGACCTCACGCGCATCATCCCCGAGCCGTGTCCGTGCGGAAGAACGCACCGCCGCATCGCACGTTTCAAGGGGCGCACCGACGACATGCTCATCATCAACGGAGTCAATATTTTCCCGCAGCAGATTGAGAAGGCGATCATGACCGTTTCCGAAATCGGCGCGAACTACATGGTTGAAGTTACGAAGGACGATCTTCTCGACCGCATTCATGTGAAAGTTGAGATCAATCCCGCCTGCTTCACCGGTTCGCTGGAAGGCGCGGACGGCATCCGCCGCAAAGTCGCGGATGCGGTCAAGAGCGAACTCGGCGTCAATCCGCGCGTGGAACTCCTCGCTCCGAATACGCTGCCCGAGCAGGAAGGCAAGGCAAAGCGCGTCTTCGACCTCCGCGAAAAAGACTATGCAAAGTAATCGCAATTGAAATAAGAAGGATTCAGAATGGAAAACAGAGATTACGATTTTCCCGCCATTGAAAAGAAGTGGCAGAAATTCTGGGACGAGCACAAGACGTTCAAGGCAACCGAAATTCCCGGAAAAGAAAAACTCTATGTGCTGGATATGTTTCCCTATCCGAGCGGCGCGGGACTCCATGTCGGTCACCCGGAAGGCTACACCGCAACCGATATTTTCTGCCGCTACAAGCGGATGCGCGGCTTCAATGTCCTCCACCCGATGGGCTGGGACGCTTTCGGACTGCCCGCGGAACAGTACGCGGTTGAAACGGGAACCCATCCTTCCATTACGACCAGGAAAAATGTCGAAACCTTCAAGCGTCAGATCAAATCCCTCGGATTCAGCTACGACTGGGACCGCGAAATCAATACGACGGATGAGAAATACTATCGCTGGACGCAGTGGATTTTCCTTCAGCTCTACAAAAAGGGGCTCGCTTACGTCGATGAAGTCCCCGTGAACTGGTGTCCCGCTCTCGGAACCGTTCTCGCAAACGAGGAAGTGATCGACGGACGCAGCGAGCGCGGCAACTATCCGGTCATCCGCAAGCCCATGAAACAGTGGATGCTCCGCATCACCAAGTATGCGGAACAGCTGCTTGCCGACCTCGACAAACTCGACTGGCCGGAAGGCATCAAGGAGATGCAGCGCAACTGGATCGGCAAATCCGAAGGCGCGGAAGTCACATTCAAGATCGACGGAACCGACAAGACGGTCACGGTCTTCACGACCCGTCCCGACACTCTGTTCGGCGCGACCTACCTGGTTCTCTCTCCGGAGCACGATCTGGTCAACGCCATCACCGCGCCGGAACAGAGCGAAGCGGTCAAGGAATATCAGCGTCAGGCCGCTCTCAAGAGCGACCTGGAACGCACCGACCTCAACAAGGACAAGACCGGCGCGTTCACCGGCGCGTATGCGATCAACCCGGTGAACGGCGACAAGCTGCCGATCTGGATTTCCGACTACGTCCTTTCCACCTACGGAACCGGCGCGATCATGGCGGTTCCCGCGCATGACACACGCGACTTTGATTTTGCCGTCAAGTTCAATCTTCCGATCAAGTGCATCATCGAGCCGACCGCCGCGGACGCCGCTGCGGCGAAGCTGGATCTGAACGACATCCTCGCGGGTAAAGTATGCTGGACCGGAGACGGCGTCAGCTTCAACTCCGCGAATGATCAGGGACTCGTTCTCAACGGAATGCACGTCAAGGAGGCGAAAGCCGCCACAATCGACTGGCTTTCCAAGCGCGGCGCGGGCAAGCTCACGGTCAATTACAAACTCCGCGACTGGCTCTTCAGCCGTCAGCGCTACTGGGGCGAGCCGTTCCCCGTCATTCACATGGAAGACGGTTCGATCCGCCTCGTTGACGAGAAGGATCTGCCCGTCACCCTTCCGCCGCTGAAGGACTTCAAACCGTCCGGAACCGGCGAGTCTCCGCTTGCAAATGCGGAGGAGTGGCTCGAATACACCGACCCGGTGACCGGAATGAAAGGCCGCCGCGAGACCAACACGATGCCGCAGTGGGCGGGTTCCTGCTGGTACTACCTGCGCTACATCGATCCGGACAACGACAAGTGTTTCGTCGATCCCGCAAAGGAAAAATACTGGATGCCCGTCGACCTCTATGTCGGCGGCGCGGAGCATGCGGTTCTGCATCTGCTTTATGCCCGTTTCTGGCATAAAGTTCTCTTCGACCTCGGCTTTGTCAGCACGCCGGAACCGTTCCACAAGCTGATCAACCAGGGTATGATCCTCGGCATTTCGTACAAGGATTCGCGCGGCGCGCTCGTTCCGATGGACAAAGTGCTGAAGACGGAAAACGGTCCGGTTCACAAGGATACGGGCGAGAAGCTCACCGAGTTTCCCGCGAAGATGTCCAAATCCCTGAAAAACGTGGTCAATCCCGACGACGTCGTGCGCGACTACGGCGCGGACTCCATGCGTCTTTATGAAATGTTCATGGGACCGCTTCAGGCGGTGAAACCGTGGAGCACGAAAGGTGTGGAAGGCGTCTTCCGTTTCCTCAAACGCTCCTGGCGCATGATTGCCCAGACCCCGATTGTCGATGTTCCGCTGACTCCGGCGCAGGAGAAACTGCTCCATGCGACTGTGAAGAAAGTTACGGACGACACGGAGACGCTGAACTTCAACACGGCAATCAGTCAGATGATGATTTTCCTGAACGAGTTTTCCAAGCTCGACAAGATGCCGCGGGAAGCCGCCGAAACCTACACGAAACTGCTCTGCCCGTATGCTCCGCATATCGCAGAGGAGATGTGGGAGATCCTCGGTCACGAAGCTCCGCTTTCGCTCGCGCCGTGGCCGTCCTGCGATGAATCGAAACTGGTCGAAAACGAGATCGAGATCATGGTTCAGATTCAGGGCAAACCGCGTGTCCGCATGATGATGCCTGCCGATGCGAATCAGGATCAGATGCGCGAACTCGCGCTCAGAAACGAGCAGGTGAAAACCGCGATCGCCGGAAAGACCATTGTCAAGGTTGTCTGCGTGCCGAAACGCATCGTCAACATCGTTGTCAAGTAACAACACTGCAACACTGAATCCGCCGGAGGAATCTCTCTTTCCGGCGGATTTTTTTGAAGGATTTCCGCATGAAACAGTCCGCATTTTCCCCGAATCCGTTCTATGAAGCCGCGCTTGCAATCGCGAGACGGAAACTTTCGCGCGATGCGAATCCGCAGCTTCTCCGGTCGCCCCGGCTTGGAACTGGAGGCGATTTCGTCAACATTTTTCTGTGGGACACGGCGTTTTCGGTTCAATGGGCGAAGTTTCATGCGGATGAGTTTCCCGTTGCCGATTCACTGGACAACTTTTATGCGCTGCAGTCTCCGGACGGCTTCATCAGCCGCGAGAGCTGTCCGGACGGCACGAGCCGCTGGGCGCCTGAATGTCCCTCCGCATTTGCTCCGCCGCTGCTCGCCTGGGCGGAGCTGGACCTCTATGAAGGCGGATTCATCACGACCCGCCTTCCGGAAGTTTTTCCGCATCTGCTGGCGCAGTACGAGTACAACAAAGCGCACTTCCGCCGGCCCGACGGGCTTTATTACACCGACATGCTCGGCTGCGGAATGGATGACATGCCGCGCTGGAACAGCGTTTCCGACCTCACTCCGGAGGGCGGCATTCCGCTGACGCGCGAATCCATTACTGCGCCGGGCGAGGAACGCGAAAAGACCTACCGCTGGCTGCGCGGCATTCCGCACGGCGTTTGCGACTGGAACCGTCAGATCGGCTGGTGCGAAACCACGGCGCAGAGCGCTTTCTTCGCTCTCTGTCTTGCCCGTATTGCTCATATCATCGGCGAGTCCGGAGAGGAGGCGCGGATGCTGGCGGAGCGTGCGGAACTTGCCCGCCTGATCAACACGCTCTGCTGGGATGAGACGGACGGCTGGTATTACGATGTGCTGAATGGCGCTCCGGTCCGCCGCCGTCACATCGGCGCGTTCTGGACTCTTCTGGCGGAGGTTGCCCCCGCTGACCGTGCGGCGCGTCTTCTTGAACGCCTGCGCGACCCGGCGGAATTCAACCGTCCGTGCGGCGTTCCGTCGCTGAGCGCGGCGGATCCTGATTACATGACGCACGGCGCTTACTGGCGCGGTCCGGTCTGGGCTCCGACGAGCTACATGCTTTTGCGCGGACTCGACCGTTACGGCGAACACACGCTGGCGGTTGAGCTTGCCGCCCGTCTTTATCATACTGCGGAAACGCTCTGGAAGAGCACGGGGACGATCTGGGAGAATTATCCGCCGGATCAGTGTGCGACTCCTTCCGTAACCGCCAAGCGCGATTTTTGCGGCTGGTCCGCTCTGATCCCGGTTACGTTTCTGCGCGAGTATCTCCAGAACGGAAAAGCTCGGATTTGATTTGAAAATAACAGATATTGTGCTGTCTTATAACTGCAAAATAACCAGTTAAGAGATCG
>URNE01000098.1 GCA_900549045.1 uncultured bacterium
ATCGACTCCGGACACTTTCATCCGACCGAGCAGATCAGCGACAAGATCAGCTCCATTCTCCTCTTCTTTCCAGAAATGCTGCTGCACATCAGCCGTCCGATCCGCTGGGATTCCGACCATGTGGTGATTTTCGACGACGAGCTTCAGCACATCGCGAACGAAACAATCCGCAATGACGTTTCCAGAATTCATATCGGCATGGATTATTTCGACGCAACGATCAACCGTCTCGCCGCGTGGGCAATCGGTTACCGCAACATCCAGAAAGCGCTGTGCAAAGCGATGCTTGAACCGTTTGCACAGCTCCGCGACATGGAACTCGCCGGCGATTACACCGGCCGTCTCGCCGTCTCCGAAGAACTCAAGGCGATGCCCTGGCAGGCTGTCTTCGACTTCTTCTGTCTCAAGAACAGCGTGCCAGTCGGCAACGACATGCTCGCCGTCATCCGCGATTATGAAAAGAACGTTCAGCTGAAACGGGTGTGAACATGCGGAAAATCAAAGTCCAGAAACTTACGCATGAAAATTTCCGCCGTTACGGAACGTTCGCGCCGCTGATCGACCCGCTCTCCGAAGAGGCCGCCGGACCGAAAGACGCGGAGAGCGTCTTCTTCCGCGACCTGCTTCAGCAGGATCTCGGCGGCGGGATCCCGTCGTATTCCACCTGCCGCGTGCTTCCGCGTCCGTTCGTGATTACGGATGCGGAATACCACAACCACACCTGCGAAGTCGCAATTCCGCTTGACGGCGACGCGGTTCTCTGGTTTGCCCCGGCGACTCCGGACAAAGAGTTCCCCGCCGATCGTGCGGAAGCGTTTTTCGTTCCCCGCGGAACGGTTGTTTCTGTTCGTCCGGGCGTGTGGCATCATGCGGCGTATTCGCTGAATGACAAACCGCTGAACGTTCTGATTGTTCTTCCGGAACGCACCTATGCGACGGATGCGTCCGGCATTCCGCTTCCGCCGGAAAAACGGGTGGAAATCGAACTTTGAAAGGAGCCTTCATGAGAAAGCTGATTTTTGAAAAATACGCGGGCAATCCCGTTCTGACCGCTTCGCAGTTTCCTTCGGACATCATGTATGTGATGAATCCGGGCGCGATCAAATTCAACGGCGAATATCTGCTGCTCGTCGACGCCGCGACGACTTCGACCCCGATTGTCTTCTGGATCGCGCGCAGCCGCGACGGCATTCATTTCACGCCTGATCCGGAGCCGATCGACTGGCCGGCGCACCGCTGTCACGAAACCTGCGTTTTCGACATCCGCGTCACGGAGATCGAGGGCGTCTATTACCTCATGTACTGCAGCATGACGGTTGAGCGCGGCGTTGCGCTCGGTCTGGTCAAAACCACCGACTTCGTTCATTTCGAGCGGATTCATCAGGCGGATATGGGATACGAATTCCGCAACGGCGCGCTCTTCCCCGAAAAAATCAACGGACGGTATGTCCGCTTCGACCGTCCGATGCCGAAAAACATCGAGGAACAGGCGGGAATGTGCGTTTCCTATTCCGACGACCTCATCCACTGGAACGGCACGGTCGACCTCATGCAGCCGCGTCAGGGCTGTTGGGATTCCCTCAAGATCGGCGCGGGCGCGGTTCCCATCAAAACGCCCGCCGGCTGGCTGGAAATCTACCACGGAGTCGACAACAGCTCCTGCAACGATTACATCTACCGTCTCGGCACGGTTCTGCTGGACTTGAACGATCCTTCGAAGATCATTGCGCGGGCGGAGCTTCCCGTGATGTGGCCGGAGCACCCGTACGAGCTTTCCGGACGCTGTTCCAACGTCGTGTTCACCGCGAACGCACTGGTGGAAGAGGACGGCAATACGGTGCGGATGTATTACGGCTGCGCGGATACCTGCATCGGCATGGCGACGGCAAAGCTGGATGAGCTGGTCGACTTCACGCTTCACGGCGAGAATACCAGAATCCGTAAATTTTTCCGTACGATCGGGGAGTGACGTTTCAAAATATTTCCGCGAAAAAAAATTTTCCCGCTTGCTATTCGTGCGGGGAAGAGTATTTTACGGAAATACGCTGAAAAACAAAAAGGTTCCTAATCAAGCGGCTGTGCCGCTGCAAAGGAGAAATCATCATGTCATTTTTACAGGAAACGCCGGATTCCATTACGCTTTATTCGGAAAGACGGCGCATGACGCCCGGAGACGGCGCGTCCGTTGCATTTGAAAACGGAAAAATTGAAGTTTCCGCCGGATCTGTTCCGCTCTGCTTTCTGCGCGTGCGCTGGCAGCACGAACTTCCCGCCGGAACACGTTTCTGCGGCGATGCATGGGAACGGACTTACGGAGACGCCGACTGGCGCGGCTTCGAGCCTTCCCGCATGATGCCGTGGTACTTCTTCGCCCAGCTTCCCGATTCCACGGTTGCCGCGTGCGGAGTCAAGGTCCGTCCCGGCTGTTTCGCCGCATGGACCGCCGACCCCGACGGGATCACTCTCTGGTGCGACCTCCGTTCCGGCGGACGCGGCGTGCTGCTGAACGGACGCACTCTCGCCGTCGCGGAAGTCGCGAGCGAGCTTTATTCCGGCATCAGCGCCTATGCCGCGACACGGAAGTTCTGCGCGCAGCTCTGTCCGGATCCGATTTTCCCCGCCGTTCCGGTTTACGGCAGCAACAACTGGTATTACGCCTACGGCAATATCACCGAAGCGAGCGTTCTGGAAGACTGCCGCTACCTCGCCGAGCTGACCGCCGGACTTGAAAACCGTCCGTTCATGGTCATGGACGACGGCTGGCAGAAACTGCGTCTGAAGGATCACAACAACTTCGGTCCGTGGGATTGCGGAAACGTCAACTTCCCGGATATGCCGCATCTTGCGGAAAAGATGAAGGCATACGGCGTCCGCCCCGGCATCTGGTACCGTCCGCTCTTTCTCAACGATCCCTCGCTGAAACGCGAATGCTTTCTGCGGGACATGCCGTACACGCTCGACCCATCGCATCCCGAAGTTCTGGAAATCGTCACGAAGGACGTGACGCGTCTGCGCGAATGGGGCTTTGAGCTCATCAAGCACGACTTCACGACCTACGATGTCGCGGGGCGCTATGCGTTCGACATGCACCCGTGGCCGTGCGAAAACGGCTGGACCTTCTACGATCAGACCCGCACGACGGCGGAAATCCTGACGGATCTCTTCCGCACGATCCGCAAGGCCGCCGGTCCGGTCCTCATCATGGGATGCAACACGATCGGGCATCTCGCCGCAGGTCTGCAGGAACTTTCCCGCACGGGCGACGACACGTCGGGCTGGTACTGGGACCGCACCCGCAAGATGGGCGTCAACACGGTCGCCTTCCGCGGAGCTCAGCACCGGACCTTCTTTGAGATGGACGCCGACTGCGTGGGCATTTCCGGAGAGATTCCGTGGAAATGGAATCAGCAGTGGGCGGAGCTTGTCGCGGAAAGCGGAAGCTCGCTTTTCCTCTCTCCGAAGCCGGGCGTTCTGAACGCGGAGGAAAATAATGAACTGAAGCGTCTTCTTGCAATCGCTTCAAAAGGAAAAATCAACGCCGAGCCGCTCGACTGGCAGGAAAACACCTGTCCCGAGCTCTGGCGCATCAACGGAAAAGAACGGCGTTTCGACTGGTTCGAGGCCGACGGCGGAGAGCCGGATTTTCTGTGGTAAGGAGAATATGAACAGAATCCGATACAACGCGATTCATCCGGGCGGGCTTTGGCTTGATACCGATGGAAAACCGATTCAGGCGCACATGCCGCGCCTGTTCTTTGAAAACGGCGTCTGCTACTGGTACGGTCTGGACAAAAGCCGTACGACCGGCGACATGAAATACTGGCACTGGGGCGTGCGCTGCTACCGTTCGGCCGACCTTTACAACTGGGAGGACATGGGCTCGCTGATTCCGCCGGATCTGACGGATGAGAGCGCCACGCTTTCCCCGAAAAACATGCTGGACCGTCCGCACATTCTCCGGAACCCGGCGACGGGAAAATACGTCTGCTGGTTCGACGGCTGTCACAGCCAGTGCGCCACCGTTCTGGTCGCGGATGCGTTCACCGGACCCTATCGCGTGGTGCGTCCCTCCTTCCGTCCGCTGGACATGCCATTCGGCGACTTCGACCTCGTGCAGTCGGAAGACGGACGCGGATTCTGCTATTTCAACCGCCCGCACAAAGAGCTGATCTGCGCGGAACTGACGGAGGACTACACGGATGTTTCAGGCGTGTACTCGGTGCATTTCCCGCGCGTCTCTCCCCCGTACGTCCGCGAAGCTCCGGCGCATTTCGAACGGAACGGTCATCATTACCTCATCACTTCCGGCACGACGAGTTTCTATCCGAACCCCTCGGAAACGGCGATGTCGGATTCGTGGCACGGTCCGTTCGAGGTGATCGGCGATCCGCATGTTTCGGATGACAGCCGGACTTCGTTTCATTCGCAGATTTCGCAGGTCTTCAAGCTTCCGGGCAAGCGCGATCTCTACATCGCCCTTGCCGACCGCTGGCTTCCGGAGGAGATGGATGAGCCGTACGAGCACACGGAAATGCTGTTCAACGCCTGGTTCAATCCGGAATACACGCCGCACGATCCGGATCTGGAGGGCGGAATCGAAGCCTCGCTGGTGAAGAACATCAGCCTCGGACGCTACGTCTGGCTTCCGCTCCGGTTCGAGGGCGATGTCCCCCGCATCGACTGGCACGACGAGTGGCGGATCGAGGATTTTGAGTAACCCGGATCCCGTTGTTTCGGCGGCGCGACGGTGTCGCGGATGATCAGATTGCAGGGAATGGAGATGTCTTTGAGGTCATGTTTCCCCTGCAATTGTTTTTCCAGAATGTCGATTGCGTTCATGGCCATGGCGTCCATCCGCTGTTCCACGCAGGTTTGCGGCGGATTGAGATACTGCGAAATATAACGGTCTTCAAACCCGATGATGGAGACGTCTTCCGGAATTCTGCATCCGCATGTGGTGAGATAGTGCTGAGCGACGATGCCGATTCTTTCCCCGGCCGCAAGAATTGCCGTGACGCCGCTTCGCAGCATCTGCATGAGCGAATCCAGAATGGAGGAAGAGACCATGGCGTTCATCTGAACTCCGGAACAGTCCGGATGAGTTTCAATAAATTGATGAAAAGTCTGAATCCGCCGCAGAAAGGTGATGACTTTTGTATTGTAGTCGTTGGTCAGCATGCCGATGTTGCGGTGGTTGTTGTCGTAAAAATACTGCAGGGCCGAGAGGATTCCCTGTTCCGCGTTGGAGTTGACGCAATAGACTCCTTCGAGCGGATAACTGTAGTTGTTGATGCAGACGAGCGGGACAGCATGACTGCGGTTCCAGACTTTTTCGAGTCCCTGGGAGTAAATCAGAGAGATCGCGCCGCAGATGGGGATGGAGTCGGGAAGCGGCAGGTCGTTGATGTGAAGTGCAAGCGGATGATATTTGCGGTTTGAGAGCTGATTCAGCACTTCTCCGAGAATGAGTTTCGCATAGCTGTGAATATCATTTTCCTGGAGCAGAATGGCGACGGTCCGGAGTTCTTCCGGTAGATACCCTGCGTTTTGCGCCGCTTTCAGAACCTGTGTGCGGATTCGCGGAGACACCGGCGCTGATCCGCTGAGCACGCGCGATACCGTAGCCGGCGAAACTCCGGCCTCTTTTGCGATGACTCGAACCGTTGCTTTCATATTTCCTCCCTGCTGCGTTTCGGATAATATAGCGTCCGTTTCATTTGTTTCAAGCGCCCTTCGGGTCTTTCCGGCGCCAGGAGGGGGGACCATATATACATGAGGGGCGGACTTCCCGCACAGCTTCACTGAATGCGGAAGTCCATTTCAATTTTACTTCCCGGTTTCCACGCGGAACGGTGCGGCGGGATGTCCGTTCGCTCCGCGCAGGTTTGCTTCCGAGGGATTGTCGCTCCAGGCATAATAGAGTGTAAACGGTTTGGGGGATGTCAGATTCAGGTGAACCGTTCTGCCGGATACTGTGCCGGTCAGCATTTCGCGTTTCCCATCCGCATACAGTGCATGAAATCCGCGGAGTTCTCCCTCGGAGCGGAGCCCGCCGGAACAGTGACGGAAGGTAACTTCCAGTATATTTCCGTTTCGCTTGCAGTGCGAGAAAACCGGACCGCATCCATCGCCGGAACGTCCATATGCCTGTGTGAGGGCCGCCGCGGCGAGGCGTTCCCCGACTTCGCGTTTGCGTGCGGGGTGAATATTCGCGGATTCTCCCAGATCAAGCGCGGTTGCGCAGAGGTTCTCTCCCGCCGCGCAAAGCTGAGCGAAACGGATGCGTGCCCATTCGGATGACGGATCGAACTGCGAAGGTTCATGGTATCCCGCAAGCAGAACCTGGATGACCGGGAGACGCGGATTTTCAAACAGATTTCGCCAGTCCGCAATCAGATTCTTCATCAGCCCTTCGTAGTCGGTCGCCTGTCCGGTGTTGGATTCGCCCTGATAGAAAATCACTCCGCGCAGAGAGAGTCCCGCAAGCGGGCGGATCATGTTTTCGAACAGAATGGAAGGAGAACACGGATTGCCCCGTCCGTACGTGCGCAGCGCAAGCGTGTTCCCGATGTCGCATTCAATTTCATATTTCCAGAGTCCTGCCAGCGAAACCGCTTTCTCCGGTTCTCCGGCAGGGTACAGACGCATCCTTGAGCTTGAACCGTGCAGCCCTCCATCGTAGATAAACGAGTAATTCCGCACGGCAATGACAGCTTTTCCGTTTGCGGTCAGCGAGCCCGGTACCGGATATGAACGGATGAACGCATAAACATCGGAATCGACTCCGGTTCCGGTGCGTCCGACTTCCGTTCCGTTGAAATAGGTGATGTCGTGTTTGTCCGCCGCGCCGATTTCGAGTATCAGCGCCCGTCCGCGCCATTCTGCGGGAAGTTCAATGGTGCGGCGGAACCAGAGAACTCCGTTTGAACGGAAGCCGAACGTTTTCCACAATCCCGGCAGTTCCGCCGTTTTCCATGCGGAATCATCAAACTCAGGACGCGCCCAGTCCTTTGCCCGGATTTTGTCTGCGGGCGGGTTCTGTTCCAGTTCCTTCAGACGTTCCGACACCGGGTCGAATGCGTGCGCTTTGGCTCCTGAGTTGTCGTTGATCAGCGTCTCCCAGACTTCCGGACGCGAGGCGGCTTCATCATATTCCGTCAGCATTTTCACCGTTTCGGGAAACTGAAGCAGACTCGCGCGCGTGCTCCATGCCTCCAGATTCGTCGCGCCCCAGTTGGAGCTGATGATTCCGACAGGAACATTCAGTTCCGCAGACAGTTTTGCCGCAAAGAAGAAGGCGACAGCCGACCAGTTCCCGATTGTTTCCGGCGCGGGACAGCTCCAGAGCCCCGTGATCTCGTTGCGTCCGCCCGTTTCCGCGCATTTTCCGACATTCAGCATCCGGATTTCCGGGGTTGATTTGAGCAGAGCCTGCGCTTCCGCGAGGCGTTCCGGCAGTTCACGCAGGGGCAGTTCCATGTTGGATTGTCCTCCGGCAAGCCAGACTTCGCCGAAGAGGAGGTTTTCGGATGTGACTCTTTTCCCGCTGCGCATTTCCTTTACCGTGAGCGTCTGCGGTTTCATGGAGCCCGGCTGAGGCGGAAAACGGAGAGTGAATCTGCCGTTCTCATCCGAACGCGCGGCAACGGTGGT
>URNE01000099.1 GCA_900549045.1 uncultured bacterium
CGCATGGTTTTCCGCGCCGCAGTGGAAAACTTCTCCAAGGACATCGAAATCGTCGGAATCAACGACCTTCTCGATCCCGAGTACCTCGCTTACATGCTGAAGTACGACTCCGTCCACGGCATCTTCAACCACGACATCAAAGTTGAAGGCAACTTCATGATCGTCGACGGCCAGAAGATCCGCCTCACCGCTGAAAAGGATCCCACCCAGCTCAAGTGGAACGAAGTCGGCGCCGACGTTGTCGTCGAATCCACCGGCCTCTTCCTGAAGGACGAGCTCGCCCGTCAGCACATCACCGCCGGCGCGAAGAAAGTCATCATGTCCGCTCCTTCCAAGGATGCGACCCCGATGTTCGTCTACGGCGTCAACCACAAGACCTATGCCGGCCAGGACATCATCTCCAACGCTTCCTGCACCACGAACTGCCTCGCCCCGATCTCCAAGGTTCTCAACGACAAGTTCGGCATCAAGCGCGGTCTCATGACCACCATCCACGCTGCAACCGCCACCCAGAAGACCGTTGACGGTCCCTCCAAGAAGGACTGGAGAGGCGGCCGCGGCATCCTCGAGAACATGATCCCCTCCTCCACCGGCGCTGCAAAGGCTGTCGGCAAGGTTCTCCCGGAACTCAACGGCAAGCTCACCGGCATGTCCGTCCGCGTCCCGACCTCCGACGTCTCCTTCGTTGACCTCACCGTCGAGCTCAACAAAGAAGCCTCCTACGAGGAAATCTGCGCCGCGATGAAGGAAGCTTCCGAAGGCGAACTCAAGGGCATCCTCGGATACACCGACGAAGCCGTCGTCTCCACCGACTTCCGCGGCGACGCCCGCACCTCCATCTTCGACGTCAAGGCCGGCATCCAGCTCGACCCGACCTTCGTCAAAGTATGCTCCTGGTACGACAACGAATGGGGATACTCCAACAAGGTCCTCGAAATGGTTCGCGTCATCGCCAAGTAAGTTCATTGCTTGACTGACAACAGCATTTTGAAAGGGCGGGCGACTCTTGAACGCCCGCCCTTTTTTATTTTCAAACTTTTCTCTAAGGAATTCTGATCATGGACAAGAAAACTCTGCGCGACGTCGATCTCAAAGGCAAACGCGTTGTCATGCGCGTCGACTTCAATGTGCCGGTCAAAGACGGAGTCATCAAGGACGACACCCGCATCAAGGGCGCTCTCCCCTCCATCAAATACGTTCTCGAACAGGGCGGCAGCCTCGTTCTCATGAGCCACATGGGGCGCCCCGATGAAAAGGGCATCACCCCAGACACCTCCCTCAAGATCGTCGCCGACTACCTCTCCAAGCTTCTCGGCAAGCCCGTTGCTTTCGCTCCGGACTGCGCCGCCGCCGACGACCAGGTCAAGGCCCTCAAGCCGGGCGAAGTCCTCATGCTCGAGAACACCCGCTACCACAAAGAAGAGCAGGCCAAGCTGAAACAGAAAGACGGTCAGTCCGATGAAGAGTTCAAGGCCGCGAAAGCCGCTCTCAAGGAACAGCAGAAGGAACTCGCCAAGAAGCTCGCTTCCTACGGCGACATCTACTGCAACGATGCGTTCGGAACCGCTCACCGCGCCCACGCTTCCACCGCCGTCATCACCAAGTACATCGGAACCTCCGTCGCCGGCTTCCTGATGGAAAAGGAAATCGCGTTCCTCGGCAACGCCGTCGAACACCCGGTCCGCCCCTTCGTCGCCATCCTCGGCGGCGCCAAAGTCTCCGACAAACTCGCCGTCGTCAGCAACCTCCTGACCAAGGTCAACACCCTGATCATCGGCGGCGGAATGGCTTACACCTTCCTCAAGGCCCAGGGCCACAACGTCGGAAACTCCCTCTGCGAAAACGACCAGCTCGAATACGCCAAAGAGATGATCGCCAAGGCGAAAGAGCTCGGCGTGAACTTCCTCCTCCCGGTCGACAACGTCGCCGCGGACAAATTCGACGCCAATGCCGACACCCGGATCGTCGGCGACGACATTCCGGAAGGCTGGATGGGACTCGATATCGGTCCGAAGACCGTTGAGCTCTACAGCAAGGCCATCAAAGACGCCAAGACGGTTGTCTGGAACGGCCCGATGGGATGCTTCGAAATGGAGAAATTCAGCAAGGGCACCTTCGGCGTCTGCGCGGCAGTCGCGGAAGTCAAGGCAAACGGCGGCGTCTCCATCATCGGCGGCGGCGACTCCGTTGCGGCCGTCAACAAGAGCGGACTCGCGGACAAGATGTCCCACATCTCCACCGGCGGCGGCGCTTCCCTCGAATTCCTCGAAGGAAAGGCTCTCCCGGGCGTTGTCGCTCTCAGCGACAAATAAGAGTTCATCTCCGTTTTGCACACGCGGAACCGGCTCGTCCGGCTCCGCGTTTTTCCTGAAAAGGTGATTCCATGAAAATCCAATCCGTCTGCGTCTACTGCGGATCCAATCCCGGGAAATCCGAACTCTACATTCAAAACGCGCGAAAGCTCGGTGAACATCTGGCAAAACGCAACATCCGCCTCGTCTACGGCGGAAGCAACTGCGGAACCATGGGTGCCGTCGCCGAAAGCTGTCTCGAACACGGCGGAAAAGTCCTCGGAATCATCACGGAACAACTCCATAAAATCGTCGGCAATCCCGCACTGACGGAATACCGCGTCGTTCCCGACATGGCGACCCGCAAGAGCATGTTCTTGAAGGAATCCGATGCGCTGATCGCCCTGCCCGGCGGACTCGGCACAGCGGATGAACTCGTCGAAGCCATGTCGCTCCAGACACTCGGTCTCAATCGCCGTCCAGTCGCCGTCATGAACATCAACGGCTTTTTCGATCCGCTGATCCTCTGGATGGAACGCATGTGCGAGGAAGGATTCCTCCGCCGCGAACAGAAAGAGATGATGATTGCGGAAACCGATCCCGAAGCGCTTTTCCGGAAACTCGAGACTTTTGAGTACCACACCGTGGTTAAGTGGAACCTCTGAAAAAATCTCGAAAAAACAACTGAAAAATCAGTCCGTGCTATTTGACTATGTCCGGAAACGGAATATAGTAATCCGGAACAATCAGTCAGGAGAATATTCATGAACGATTTCACCATCACGCCAAACGCACAGAATCTGAATGTGCAGAATGATATTTTTGTATCCGCGCAATCCGCCGCCCAGCCCGCGGCGTCCGCACCGGCTCCGGAACAGTCCCCGAAGGAGCAGCCGAAGCAGCCATCCATCTACGGAGAAATCCCCCAGATCCCCACGCAGGACGCAGTTGAAGGCATCAAATTCGACTTCAACGACGGCATCCGCATCCTCTTCCCGCACAACGGGAAAGAGTATCACGTGACCTTCACCGACATCGACACAGGAATCATTCTCTTCAGCCAGGACACCGTCCCCGGAGCCTATGTCACCAGCGTCAAAAAATTCTTCATCCGCTTCCGTCTCATCATTCACGACAAGGGCGGAAAAGAACCGATTTTCACGCACGATTTCGACGCGAAGGACCGCGAAGTCATGATTCAGCTCCCCGTCGGAACCATCGGCGACTCCATCGGCTGGTTCAGCTACGTGGAACGCTTCCAGATCAAGCACCAGTGCAAACTCGTCTGCGTCATGACACCGTGGATCGCCGAAGTCGTCAGGAAGCAGTACCCGAACATCACCTTCATCGCTCCGGAAGAGACCAAAAACTACAAGCCCTACGCCTGCTACTACATGGGACTCTTCTTCCGCGGCGACGTCGACCATCAGCCGATCGACTTCCGCTACATCGGTCTCCACCGCACCGCCGGCTACATCCTCGGCGTCGATCCCGCCGACGAGCCCCCGCGTTTCGACCTCTCCGCCCCACGCAAAATCAAAGAAAAATACGTCTGCATCGCCGCCCAGAGCTCCAGCCAGGCGAAATACTGGAACAACCCCTACGGCTGGTATGAAGTCGTCAAATTTCTCAAGGACAACGGCTACCGCGTGCTCTGCATCGACCGCGACCGCGTCCACGGCACCGGGCTGAACTGGAACCACATACCCTACGGAGTCGAGGATTTCACCGGTCAGCTCCCGCTTCAGGAACGGATCGACCTCATCAAGGACGCCGATTTCTTCATCGGACTCAGCTCCGGACTCAGCTGGCTAGCCTGGGGATGCAAAGTCCCGGTCATCATGATCTCCGGCTTCACACATCCGACCAACGAATTCGCCACGCCCTACCGCGTCATCAACTACCACACCTGCCACTCCTGCTGGAACGACATGCGCATCGATTTCGACCACTACGACTTCCTCTGGTGTCCGCGTCACAAAGGCACCGACCGTCATTTCGAGTGCACAAAGCTCATCTCCGCGGAACAGGTCATCACCATGATCAAAAAAGTCCCCTCCTTCCGTCCGAAAGAGGAGGAAAAAGGAAAGAGAAAATAATTCTCCTGAAAAACTGCCGTCTCTCCGCCTTCCCGCATAGATACGGTTTTCATTTTAAGAAAAGAGGATCCGCATGAACGAACAGAAAACAGCCCAGGCGCTTCTCATCATCGACATGCAGAACGATTTCGTGCATCCCGGAACGCCCGTGCACGTTGCAGGCGCGGAGGCAACTGTTCCCGTCATCCGCAAACTGCGCGAATCCTGCCGGAAACATGCGGTTCACGTCTTCCACGTCATCCGTTCCTACAGCGCGGACGGGCTCACGGTGGAACGCACGCGTCTTGCAGACTTCCGCCGCACGCCGTTCGTCGTCCCCGGCACGCACGGGGCGGAAATCATCGCGGAACTCACGCCGGAAGCGGGTGAAACAATTGTAATCAAACCGCGCTACAGCGCATTCTTCCGGACGAATCTCGACCTCATGCTGAAACGGCTCGGCGTTGAACGCGTCCTCGTCAGCGGAACGCAGTACCCGAACTGCATCCGCGCGACCGTCAACGACGCGCTTTCGCTGGACTATGCGGTCAGCGTCATCACCGACGCCTGCAGCGCAAAGACCGAAGCCGTCGCCGCGGCGAATATTCTCGACATGCGCAACCTCGGCGCGGAGTGCATCACCTTCGCCGAATGGGAAAGCCGACAGCGCTGAGCGTCACCCGCGCACCAGAATCACGCGGGCGCTGCGCGGAGGCAAAGTCAGGATATCTCCGCGGACCGCCCCGCCCGTCCAGAAATCCTCCCGTGCGCCCGGAGGCGGAAGAGCGAACATCCGCCCGGAATCACTCCAGTTGAAATAACAGTGCAGGGTTCCTTCCGGATGCGGAATCGTGCCGTGACGGAACCCTGGATCGGAAAACGCCGCCGTCCGCCCGTACATTGAAACGAGTTTGCGGATCACCGCCGCCGACTCCGCCGATATTCGCTCCGGAACATCGCTCGAAAGCAGCATCCCGCCGGATGCGAGAATGTGAGCGCGGTGAAAGGAAAATTCGTTTTCCGAAAGAGAACTCTGCGGAACATCCAGCGGCTCGCCGCCGGGGCCGACCACCGTTTTGGACAGATTCTCCAGCACCAGACAGTCCGGGTCGTTGATCCACAGTTTTCCGTTCTGCCAGTTGCGCGAAAAGCATTCGCGGGCGAGAGCCTTGAAATTTCTCCAGGAACGGGAGACATCTCCCGTAACCCGCATTGCCGAACAGGTTCCGAGCGAAGGCCACATCGGGGCGTTGCAGCCGAGAATGAGCGATCCGGCTCCGGCCCCCTCCGTAAGAGCCTCCATTCCGCGGCGGAACGCTTCGACGCGCGTCAGGGAACGGTCGTGGCGGACGCCGAACGGCAGACACCCCCAGACCGTCGCATCCAGTTTGAAATAACGGCAGTTCCACTCACGCCGCATCGTCCGGAAAACCGTGCGGAGATAATCGCACGCGGCGGGAACGGAGGCGTCGAGCATATACCAGGGAGCGCATCGCCAGCCGCCGAAAGAGCAGCGGTCGGAACGCAGCGGCGCACCGGACTCATCCATCACAAACCAGTCCGGATGTTTCCGGAACAGCTCCGAATTCTCCTCCGCTATGAAAGGCGCGACCCAGATCGCCGGCTCCAGCCCGAGCTCCGCAATTCTGCGGCAGAGCGGCGCAACGCCCGACGGAAAGTTCGGATGCGGAATCAGCCAGTCCCCCATGCGCGCCTGATAACCGTCGTCGATCTGAATAAAACGCAGTTCGGGGAATTTCTCTTTCATCAATCCGGCACTGCGGAGGATATCGGCCTCCGTGACCTCCGGTCCGTAGCAGTACCACGAACACCAGCCCGTGACAGGTTCGGAATACGGCAGCGGCGGATGATTCGCGGCAAGACGCGCGGCAAACTCCGAAAGCTGTTCCTCGCGTCCGCCTGTCCGGGAAAGATAAAGCTCTTCCAGCTCAAGGGAGCCGTGCGCGGGAACTTCGGTTCCCTCGCAGTCGACGACGAATTCGATGCGCTCGCGGTTGAAGCGGATTTCATTTGCGAACCGTCGGCAGGAAGCAAAACCGCCAAGCGCCGGAGAACCTGTTGAAGGGAAAAGATGAAGCAGGTTGTAGCAGGTGAAAAAACCTTCGCGGACCGGCAGGCGGTAATGGTCGCGGTCGGTATAGGCGGTCGCTTCGATCTCCTCCAGCGTCCCCCAGTATTGCGAAAGCATGTTGAATCCCTCGCCGTAAATGCGGGTGTCGGCGGGAAAAGTATGCGGAAGACTCAGGACAACCGCTTCGCGGATGCGGCAGGGTCCGTCGCCGCGGTTGACGATGCGGAAGGAGCGGAACGCTCCACTGCGGTTTTCGAGCAGTTCCAGCGCGTCCGGATCCGCGCCGGCGGCGACGATGCGGAGAGATTTTTTTTCAAAAAGAAACATGACAGGTCCTTGCATTTATGTTTTTCTTACGCTATAATATAGCACAAAGCGGGGAGAAATAACATGTCCAAATCTACAAAAAACATAGCTGATTCTATGAAACATCGGGGTTTTCTGCAAATCCGCAGCGCCGGCGGTCCTGAAGCGGAAAAATATCTGGCGCCTTTCGGGATACTCTGCGGAGGAACCGCCGCGCTCCGCGCTCCGTATGAAATGGTGCGAACCGGCGGAAGCGAGCGGCGGCACTGGACCCTCTGGCTGATTCATGAGGGAACGGTCGAATTCGAAATTCCGGGCAAACGCTTCCGCGCGCCGCCGGGGACGTCTCTGTTCATGAGTTCCGATACCAACCGGCGGTGCGTTGTGCGTGAAGGCATCTTCCGCCACACCTATTTCTCCCTCACTCCGCGGCCGGGCTGGGAACAGACAGTCACACCGTCGCTCTATGCCGCGGAGCTCGAAGCGCTGACAAACCTGTTCGTCCGTTTCCAGATAGAGAAATCCGCCCCGGCCGAGATGCAGCATACCGCGGAGCTGCTGAACGACTGTCTCCAGCGGGAACTCAAGGCGCCGCATCTGGCGGGCCGCATCCGGCTGATGATCGAGCTTGTGGAATCCGCCCCCGCGCACAAATGGACGGTTGACGAACTGGCGCGCAGGCTCAACATGTCCGTCTCACTGCTCTATCAGCGCGTCAAGGAGCAATGCGGACGCTCCCCCGGAGAGCTGATCGACGAAATCCGGTTTCAGTTCGCCTCGGAGATGCTTCTGCGCACAGACGCCAAACTGGATGAGATCGCGGCGCAGACGGGGTACTCCAATGCGTTCGCTTTTTCCAAAGCGT
>URNE01000100.1 GCA_900549045.1 uncultured bacterium
TTTTTTTAATGATACGGCGACCACCGAGATCTACACTCTTTCCCTACACGACGCTCTTCCGATCTAACGCGAACAGTCCCGGATCCGCCTTATTCTGCTCCGCTATCAGCTCAACCGCGAATTCCGCGAAGGCGAAAAGTTCCTCCTGAACCGGAAAGAGGAACTGCCCGCGCTTGCCGCCTGGCTCGCCGAAAAGCTCGAACGCAACCGCTTCATCGGGAAAATCTACGAGCTGGTTTCCGAAAGCGGAGACCGCTTCATCGGCTGCACGATTAAAGCGGATGAAAACGAATACACGGTTCTCGACATCAGCGACGGAGTCATCCGCTGTCAGAACCGGTTCGGCGGAACGGAGCTGAAGGACTGGAACACCTTCCTTCCTGAGAAACTGGCCGCGCTTCTGATGAATGATTCAGAGATGAAAAAAAGACCGCGCGATCTCGCCGCCGGATGCGAACTGCTCCAGGAACGTCTGGGACAGGCCTGTGCGGCAAACCCGGAGGACGCCGAGCTTCAGGCTGTGGCGTCCGCATACGCGCAGGCAAAAAAGAAACAGCTGACCTACGCGCTTTCCGCCGGCTCCGTCAAAGCCCGGCGGCAGCTCCGCGAATTTCTGCAGAGCATGGAAGGCGCACGGATATATCCGGAACTGAAACAGGAATTTCAATCCCTCGCGGAGTAAAGGAGACTGCAATGGGAAACAGACTGAACCTGCCCGAAGGAACGGAAACCATTCTGATCGTCGATGATCAGGAAACCGTCTGGGATTTTCTGATCGAAGCGCTTCAGAAACTCGGCTATTCCGTCCTGCTGGCGGAAAACGGACTCGACGCCGTGGAGATTTATGAGAACAATCCCGGTCAGATCGACCTCGTTCTGCTGGACATGATCATGCCGCATCAGGGAGGCCACACGACTTTCTACAAGCTCAAGGAGCTCGACCCCGGCGTCTGCGTGCTGCTCTCCAGCGGCTTTGTATCGCACAATGAAGTGGACGATCTGCTGGCGAACGGCGCGGCGGGCTTTCTTCCGAAGCCGCACCGCATAGCAACGATGGCGGCGGAAATCCGCCGGATTCTGGATGAGAGAAAAAAATCTCAGCCCGTCCCGGAAGAAAAATCGGGAAAAAATCTTGAAAATCCGGCGTGATTTTTTCAAAAGACGTGATATATTAATCAAATCACGTCAATTTTAACGGAGGACGGTCACGGTGAACATCCTGTTTGTATGCACGGGCAATACCTGCCGGAGCCCCATGTGCGAGGGATTTTTCAGGAAACTCATACAGGATGCGCATGCCGGCGGAATCCGCTGCAAATCGGCGGGGACCTGCACGTGCGACGGTCTTCCCGTCTCCCACAACGCCCTGACCGTTATGAAATCCGCCGGGATCGACCTTGCAAACCACCGGTCCTCACAGATTTCCGAACAGCTCATCGCGGAAGCCGATCTGATTGTCGTCATGACGGCCTCGCACCGCGCCGCCGTTCTCGCCCAGTATCCGGAAGTCCGTTCCAAAACCGTTCTTCTTTCCGACTTCCGTTCCGGAACGGGCGGACACGCCGACATCGCCGACCCCTACGGCGGCTCCGAAGCGGTCTACCGGAACTGCTTTGAAGAGATGAAGGAGCCCCTTCAGAATCTTCTCCTCGACTCGCTGAAACAGCAGAAATCAACATAACAATCACGAAAGGATGTTACGAATGAAACCTGTATCTGACTGGAACAAAGACGACAAACGCATCGCCATCGCCTCCGACCACGGCGGCTTTGAGCTCAAAAAGGAACTCACCGCCGCACTCTCCGCAAAAGGCCTTGAGGTTGTCGATTACGGTCCCGCGGTCCTGAATCCCGAAGACGACTACAACACCTTCGGCGCCAGGCTCGCCCGCGCGATTTCCGTCGGTGAGATCGAAAAAGGCATTCTGCTCTGCCGCTCCGGCGTCGGAATGGCGATCGTCGCAAACCGCTTCCACGGCGTCCGCGCAGCCGTCGCCTACAGCGCAAAACTCGCAAAAGCCTGCCGCGACCACAACGATTCCAACGTCCTCGTGATTCCTGCGGACTATGTTTCCCGCGCCGAAATCGACGAGATCATCGCCGCCTGGCTCGGAACCGCATTCACCGCCGAAGGACGCCACGCCCGCCGCCTCAACCAGCTCGAAAAGGATTCCTACGACGATATCGCCGCGCTCCGCGCCGCCGACCCCGAAGTCACAAAGTGGATCGACGAGGAAGCCGTCCGCCAGTTCGAAGGCATTGAGCTGATCGCATCCGAAAACTACGCCAGCTGCGCCGTCCGCGCCGCCCAGGGCTCCGTCCTCACCAACAAGTACGCCGAAGGCTATCCGGCCAAACGCTACTACAACGGCTGCGAATTCGTCGATGAAGTCGAAAAGATCGCCATCGAACGCGCCTGCAAACTCTTCGGAGCAGAAGCGGCAAACGTCCAGCCGCACTCCGGCTCCCAGGCGAACATGGCGGCATACTTCGCCCTCATCCAGCCCGGCGACACCATCCTCGCCATGAGCCTCGACCACGGCGGTCACCTGACCCACGGCCACAAGATGAACTTCAGCGGACAGCTCTACAACGTCGTTCCCTACGGAGTCGACAAGGACACCGAAACCATTGATTACGATGAACTCCAGAAGCTCGCGACCGAGCACAAGCCCGCACTCATCGTCGCCGGAGCCAGCGCCTATCCGCGCGTCATCGACTTCGCCCGTCTCCGCCGAATTGCGGACTCCGTCGGCGCCAAGCTGATGGTCGACATGGCCCATATCGCCGGCCTCGTAGCCGCGGGAATCCACCCATCCCCGGTTCCGTACTGCGACGTCGTCACCACCACGACACACAAGACCCTCCGCGGCCCCCGCGGCGGTCTCATCCTCTGCAAAGAGCAGTACATCAAGGCCGTCAACTCCAAAGTCTTCCCGGGCATCCAGGGCGGACCGCTGATGCACGTCATCGCCGGCAAGGCCGTCTGCTTCGGCGAAGCTCTGAAACCGGAGTTCAAGGAATACCAGAAGCAGCTCGTCAAGAACGCCGCGGTTCTCGCCCAGGCGCTCGTCGACAAGGGCTTCCGCATCGTTTCCGGCGGAACCGACAACCACCTCATGCTCGTCGACCTCCGTCCGAAACACACAACCGGCAAGGAAGTTGCGACCGCGCTCGACAAGGCGCTGATCACCGTCAACAAGAACATGATCCCGTTCGACCCGGAAAAACCGATGGTCACCAGCGGCATCCGCATCGGCACCCCCGCAATCACCACCCGCGGAATGAAAGAGCCGGAAATGCTCAAGATCGCCGACTTCATCAACCGCGCAGTCGAAAACCGCAACGACGACGCCGCGCTCGCCGCAATCGCCGAAGAGGTCAAGGCATTCACAGCAGCCTTCCCGCTTCCGCAGTTCTAACACAAAACAAGGAATCTGATTTATGATCGACATTAAATACATCCGCGAGAATCCCGAGTTCATCAAGAAGAACTGCGAAATCCGCGGCTCCGACGTCGATGTCGACGCCATTGTCGCGCTCGACAAAGAGCGCCGGGAAGTCACCCAGCGCGCGGAGTTCCTCCGCAGCGAACGCAACCGTCTGAGCAAGGAGTGCAAGACCAATCCAGCCGCCCGCGACCAGGTCAAGGCGATGAAGGACGAACTTTCCGCTCTCGAAGAAAAGGAACGCGAACTCAACGTCAAAGTCGACGAAGCGCTCTCCTGGCTCCCGAACATCCTCGACCCCGAAGTTCCGATGGGCAAGGACGACGCCGACAACAAGGAAATCCGTAAAGTCGGCACGATCCGCGACTTCGACTTCCCGATCAAGGATCATCAGGAAATCGCCGAGAAGCTCGACATCCTCGACATCAAGCGCGGAGCAAAAGTCGCCCAGGCCGGATTCTACTACTGGAAGGGCAAAGGCGCCCTCCTCTGCGACGCACTCTACACATGGGTCAAAGCCGAGCTCATCAAGCGCGGCTTCACCCCGATGATCACCCCCTGCCTCGCCAAGGAGCGCACGCTCTTCGGAACCGGTTACCTCCCGTTCTTCGCCGACCAGACCTACAAGCTGGAACGCGAAGACCTCGCTCTGATCGGAACCTCCGAGCAGACTCTTGTCGGCTATCACGCAGATGAAACGCTCGAAGCCGAAAAGCTCCCGCTCTTCTACACGGCCTACTCCCCCTGCTTCCGCACCGAGGCCGGCAGCTACGGGAAAGCCAGCCGCGGCATATTCCGCGTACACCAGTTCCACAAGGTTGAACAGATCATCTTCTGCAAGCCGGAAGACTCCGTGAACCAGCACCTCTTCGCGCTCGAAAACGAAGAAATGCTGCTTCAGAAGCTCGGACTTCCCTACCATGTGGTCGACGTCTGCGTCGGCGACATGGGCGCACCGGGCTACCGCAAGTACGACATCGAAGCGTGGTTCCCGGGCTTCAACGGATACCGTGAAGTCACCTCGAACACGAACCTCACGGAATTCCAGTCCCGACGCCTCAACATCCGCTACAAAGCGAAAGACGGCTCCAAGGGTTACGTCCACACGATCAGCGCGACTGCCGCGACCGACCGCGTTGCGATCTGCATCCTGGAAAACTACCAGCAGGCCGACGGCTCCGTCATCATCCCGGAAGTCCTCCGTCCGTACACGGGATTCGACAAGATCGAAGTGCCCGAATAAGGCATTTCCTTCTTCAGAGAAAAACGCGTTCCGCTCTCATCGGGGAGCCGGAACGCGTTTTTTTACAGACACGCAGGAAAAATCGAGGAAAATCGAATTTTCTATTTGAAAAATTCAAAACGGCATTCTATGTTTGTTTCATCATGAATCATTTATTGCAAGGAGTCGCATAATATGCAGCTGGATGTTCAGTGGTTTTTAAAGACCCTCGTCGACAACTCTATCATGACGGTCGAGCGGGGAATACAGATCAACAACGCGCTTGGCGGAGAGCCGGATCTCATGCAGTACGCGCAGGAAGTGCTCAACGAGCTCTGCGCCGGAATGTCTCCGGAAGATGCCCGGAACTGGGCTTCACAGCTGGAACAGGTGATTGCATTCGCCCAGCAGCAGGCGGCAACCGGCCAGGCGCCGGATCTGGGAACCGCACCGGACGCCGCGCAATCCGCCGGACCGCGGGCCGTTGCCGGAGAAGACGGCGAGAGCGCGGAAATTCCGAACCTGCGGAACGTCTCTCAGATGACCGACGAAGAGGTTGCGGACACCATGCGCCAGCTGCTCCTCGCGCTCCGCGTTTACGGGGCTTCCGACCTTCACCTTTCCTCGAATGCGCCCGCGTTCATCCGCAAAAATCTTCTGCTCGAACGCCTCGATCCCGAATGGGTGATGCCCGATGCGGATGTGGTCCGCCTCAACATGGCGCTTCTCACGGAGGAACAACGCGAACAGTTCCGCCGGAGCCAGGACATGAACATCGGTCTTCAGATCGGCAAGGCGCGCTTCCGTACGGCGCTGATGTTCCACAAGGACGGCATGTCCGGCGCGTACCGCCTGGTTCCCGACAGGATTATGACGCTGGAAGAGCTGGGCTTTCTTCCCGCCGACGCCAAGAACATCCGGCGTCTGCTCGACTATAACAACGGTCTGATCCTCGTGACCGGTCCGCTCGGTTCGGGTAAAACCACCACGCTCGCCTCAATGATTGAAGTCGCCAACAACACCCGCGAAGACCATGTGATCACCGTGGAAGACCCCATTGAAATCGTACAGAAATCGAAGGGCTGCCAGATCACGCAGAGAGAAATCGGCACCTGCACGAAGAGCTACCACGCCGCACTGAAGGGAGCGCTGCGAGAAGACCCGGACATCATCGTCATCGGCGAAATGCACGACCTTGAGACCATCGAAAACGCAATCACCGCATCCGAAACCGGACACTTGGTGATCGGGACTCTGCACACCTGCGATGCGGGCAACACGCTGAACCGCGTGCTCGACGTCTTCCCCCCCGCCCAGCAGCCGCAGATCCGCGCCATGACCGCAGGCAGCTTGCGCGGCATCATCTGTCAGCGGCTCGTTCCCGCGGCAAACGGCGGACTGACCATTGCCTACGAACTGCTGATCAACACCGTCGCCGTGGCGAACCTCATCAGCGAAGGCAAACTCTATCAGCTCAAAGCGACCATGCAGATCGGCAGCAAAGCCGGTATGTGTACCATCGACCAGAACCTCTTCGAAAAATTCAAAGCCGGTCACATCACCGCGGAAACCGCCCTCGCCTACATGCGCGACACCTCCGTCATCGACCAGATCAAAAAATACGTCGCCGTGGAAGAGGCAAAAAAACTGGTTGCGGCAAAAGCCGCCGCAAAAAAGAAAAAATAAGAAGGAGTCCGATCATGCCCATCATTGACGATTATCTGAGAGAAATGCTGAGTCTGAAAGGCTCGGACTTGCATCTTTCCATCAACTATCCCGCAAAATACCGCATCAGCGGAAACCTGAAACCCGCGAACGATTTCATCCTCACTCCTGAATTCATGGAGAAAATGCTCAAGGAGATCTGTCTTCCCGCCGACCGCTGGGACAGCTATCTCCAGACGCACGACCTCGACTTCGCATACGAAATTCCCGGACTCGCCCGTTTCCGCTGCAACTACATGTACAACTACTACGGCCAGGCGGCGGTGCTCCGTCAGATTCCGAGCAAAATCCTGACCGTCGCCGACCTGAAACTTCCCGAAATACTGCTGGACATCTGCAAAATCAAAAGCGGTCTCGTGCTCGTGACCGGCCCGACCGGTTCCGGCAAATCGACCACGCTTGCGGCGATGATCGACTACATCAACGACACGATGAAACGTCACATCATCACCATCGAGGACCCGATTGAGTTCGTGCACAAAAACAAGAACTGCACAATTGTCCACCGCGAAGTGGGCATTCACAGCAAATCGTTCCCGATTGCGCTGCGCGGCGCGATGCGCTCCGACCCGGACATCGTGCTGATCGGAGAGATGCGGGAAATGGAAACGATCCGTCTTGCACTCACCTGCGCCGCGATGGGAATGCTTGTTTTCGCAACCCTGCATACCAACAACGCCCCGAAGACAATCGACCGAATCATCGATGCATTCCCCTCGAACGAGCAGGCGCAGATCCGCACGATGCTTGCGGAATGTCTTCAGGCGGTTGTTTCGCAGCTTCTCTGCCGCAAAAAAGCGGGCGGACGAATCGCATGTCACGAAATCCTGCTCTGGACGGACGGTCTTCCGAACACGATCCGCGAAGGTCAGATATCCAACATCCGGACCATCATCGAAGCGAACAAAGGCATGGGCATGCGCAGCATGGACGGCGGTCTCAAAGACCTGCTGATGAACGACATCATTTCCGCCGAGGAAGCCTACATGAAAGCCAGCGACAAAAAACTCTTCATCGACTATCTGGAATAATTTTCCGGAAAATTCCCGCATCAAATTGAAAAACGCCTTGGAGAAACTATATTACCTTCAAGGCTTTTTTACAACAACAAGGAATCCGGCAAAATGAAATTGGAATCTCTTCGGCTGCACAACTTCCGGGCGTTTCAGGATACCGCCATGAAACAGATCCCGAATTTCTGCATCCTCGTTGGAGCAA
>URNE01000101.1 GCA_900549045.1 uncultured bacterium
GTGACCATGAAGACGGTATCCGCGCTCAGCGAGACTCTCGAACAGAAAGGTTTCCTGCTCGACATCCTCGCAAGTCACCGCACGTTCCAGGAAGAAAATCTCGCAAAACTCGCGGAAAACTACGCGGGCTTTCTCCTCGGCACCTACCGCCTCGACGCCATGACCGTTGCCGAACTCGACAAACTCGCGCTTCCGCATCTGTTCGTCAAATCCTATCTGCCGGGACGGGATGATCCCGCAGTCCGCATCGACTTCGCCAAAGCCGGCGCGCTCGTCGCTTCACACCTGATCGAATGCGGCTGCCGCTCCCTCGGGCTTGTCTACCCCGGACGCAACATTCCGATCGCGGCGGAATTCTACGACGGGATCTGTTCAGCCGCGCTCGAAAACGGCGTTACTCTCAAGCGCGAACATGTTTTTGAGACGGAAAGTTATGAAGGAACAAAAGTTGAAAAAGCCGGACTCCGCATCGCGGAACTGGACTCCCGCCCGGACGGAATCATCGCAGCTTCGGACGACACGGCGGAGACATTGCTGGATGTTTTCCGCCGATGCGGCGTCAAGGTTCCCGCCGATCTCATGCTAACCGGCTGCAACGACGCCTCGGAACTGGCAAAGCTCACCGTCCCCCCGCTCACCACGGTGCATCTGCCTGTGCGGGAACTCGGACGGCGCGCAGCCGAAACGATAACCGGAATGATCCGGGGAACCCCCTTCAAAACCGTCATGCTCGAACCGGAACTTATCATCCGCCAAACAACGGAAAGGCATATGAAATGAAAACGACTCTCACCTTCACAAAAAAACAGATTTCCGGAACTCCGGTCGGACCCGCCAGCCGCTTTCCGGCGCTGCGCGACCCGATCAAGTCCACCATCGAAGCCCGTCTGGATGAAGACGACGGCCTGTTTGTCAACTACGGCATGTTCTCCGACTCCCTCCCCTACACCATGCAGGATGACTACGACCTCAGTCAGAAGCAGATGCTCGTATTCGATTCCGCAATTCTCGAAAACGATTTTCTGCGCGCCGAATTCGTTCTCCCGCTCGGCGGACGCCTCTGGAGCCTGTTCGACAAGACCGCCGGACGCGAACTGCTGACCGCAAACACCGAATTCCGCCCCTGCAATCTCGCCATCCGCAACGCATGGTTCGCAGGCGGCGTCGAATTCAACTGCGGACGGCGCGGACACGACGTAAACACATGCTCCCCGCGCTTTGCGGCGGAACTCGACGATCCGGACTTCGGCCCCGTCCTGCGAATCTACGACTACAGCCGCGACCGCGAAACTCCGTTTCAGATTGACTTCCTCCTTCCGGAAGATTCGCGCTTTCTGTTTGCCCGCGGACGCATCTTCAACCCTTCCGAACACATAGTCCCCATGTACTGGTGGAGCAACATCGCGGCTCCCATGACGCCCGGATGCCGCGTCGTCGTCCCCGCAATGGAAACGTATCTCAACAAATACGATCAGGGCTCGCACTTCCTCACGAAAACAACCATGCCGGACGGAGAGGGATTCGACCAGACCTATCCCGAAAACTTCCCCTTTGTCCGCGACCATTTCTACAACATTCCCGCGGAATCGCGCAAGTATGAAGCGCTCTTCAACCGCGACGGCTCCGGCTTCATTCATCTCTCCACAAAGCGGCTCCAGGGACGCAAGCTCTTCGTCTGGGGCAAAACCTCCGGCGGGGCGAACTGGCAGAGAAAACTGCTCGGTCCCGGCGTTCAGGATTATCTGGAGCTTCAGGCGGGGCTCGCAAAGACTCAGCAGGAGTGTCTCCCAATGCCGCCGCGGACCGCGTGGGAATGGCTCGAAGCATACGGCGGAATCCAGGCGGAACCCGCGGACGTCTTCGGTTCCTGGGAACATGCCGTCCGCAGCGTTACCGCTCTTGCGGATGAACTCCTCCCCGAACCGGAGATGGACAACATGCTCCTCCGCACCCGTCCCCTCGTCCTACGCCGATGAAAGATAAGTATGCACGGAAACCGAGCCACCTCGCTCGCCGAAAAGGAACTAGCAGACAAAGTTGCTCCGCAACTGGATTGCTTTCAGACAGGTACGGACGAAAAAGAGTGGGTGGACCTCTGTTCCGGAAGAATGGATGATGAACCGCCGCGCTCCTTCCAGGTCAGCCCCGAATGGATTCCCAGACTTCAGCAGGCTCCGGAGTGCTGGAAAAAACATTATCATCTTGCGCTCTGTCACTTCCGGGCGCACGACGAGGAGCGGCTCGAAAAACATTCGCTCCGCGCGCTGAAACTCGCCCGCAACGCATGGACTCTGCATCTGCGGGCAAACGTTCTGCTCCGTGCGAAAACAGATACAAAAAGAGCGTTGAACATGCTCACCGAAGCGGCGCTTCTTCCGGAAGCGGACGCCTATCTGGTCAAGGAGACAGCGAAACTGCTGGTCATTCATGGGGAATACAGCGCGATGCTTGATTTTTATCATGCACTTCCGCAGGAACACCGGATGCGCCCGACCGTCCGTCTGCAGTACGCGGCCGCGCTGTTCCGGACGGGAAATCCGCAGGAAGCACTCGATATTCTGACCGGAAACGGCGGACTCGAACTGCCCGATGCGCGCGAGGGCGACATCATGATCTCGCATCTGTACCTGGATATTCTCAAAGCGCTCGGGCTGACCGAAGCGCAGTGTCCGATGCCGCCGAAAATTGATTACCGCACAAAATAAAACAGCTTTACAGAAACAACCGAAAGGATTTGAAAAATGAAGATCGGCATTCTGATTGATTCGTTCCGCGTCCCCCTGCGGGAAGCCATGCGGAAAGCCGCTGCCATGCAGGTTTCCGGAGTTCAGTGTTATGCAAATGCGGAGATTCTGAACGGCGACCGCGCCGGACTCCGCCGCTATGCAGAGGAACTCGGTCTTGAAATCTCCGCTCTCGTCGCAGAACTCGGCGGATACGGTTTTCAGGATGAAAAGGAAAATCCGGGAAAACTCGAACGCATGAAACAGGTTTTCGATGCCGCAGTCGAACTCGGCGCAAAGGTCGTCACCGGTCACATCGGCGTTCTTCCCCGCGACCCGACAGCCCCGCGGTACGGCGTCATGCTGAACGCGCTCACCGCACTCGGACGCGCCGCAAAAGAACGCGGAATCGTCTTCGGCATCGAAACCGGCCCGGAAGATCCGGAACAGCTGGCGGAGTTCCTCAAGAAAACCGACGGCGGAGTCGGCGTCAACCTCGACCCGGCAAACCTCGTCATGGTCCGGAACGTCTCACCCGTCCGCGCGGTTGAAATTCTCCGCCCGTGGATCGTCTACACGCACGCCAAAGACGGTCTGCATCACCGGGACTGCGACGCCGAACAGGTCTACGACGCCTTTGCGCGCGGCGGCTTTGAACAGCTCCAGAAGGAAACCGGGCTTCTGTTTGAAGAGACTCCGCTCGGTGCGGGCTCCGTCGATTTTCCGTCTTACCTCCGCGCGCTGAACGCCGTCGGATTCGACGGCTATCTGACCATTGAGCGCGAAACCGGAGCCGATCCCGACGCGGATATCCGGCTTGCCGTTGATTTCCTGAAAAATCAGATTCACAACCTTAAATGAAAAACTTCAAATGAAAATTGAAAACAGTTTTTACGCCGTCGAACTGGACGAACAGCTCCGTCTCACACTCACGGACAAACGTTTCGGCGGAATCTGGAACAGCAATGCACCGTTTCAGCTCCGCTACGGACACTGCTGGGATTTTCCCCTGCGCGAACATGCGGAACATTCCGTGGAATGCGAAAACGGAACCATGCGGATCCGCTTCCGCAAACTCGACTGTTTTGCACGCTTCAAAGAGAATCAGTACCGCCGTCCGCTCAATGTTCCGGATTTTCTTTTTGAATTTGAAATCCTACTGGAAGAAGAGTCCGCGGTCTTCGCAGTCAACCGGATCGAAAATCTGGAAGAAGAAGACATCACACTCACCTTCCCGAACCGTCTGCTCCGCTTCTCCAGCGGCGAACGCGTGAAGTGTCCGGTTCCCTGCGGATACGGCGCACAGCTAACCTTCCCCGAATCCCGGCGCGAGGAATTCGACATGACCGCCGCCGGAAGCCTGAACATGACCTTTTTCGGCATTCTTCCGGAAAAGAAAGCCGGACTTGCCGTTCATATCAAAGACTACTGCGATATGAACGTGCATGCGGAAGTCAACGTTGTCCCCGGCGAAGTCTCGTTCTCTCCCGTGTTTGATTTCAATGCGCTGGTTTCCAACTACCGCCGCGAACTCCGGCTGACCGCCATGCCCGCGGGCAGTGATTACAACCGGCTGGCGAAATGGTATCGCGGAATCGTGAAATCCGAAGGACGGTTCGTCTCCCTCAAAGAGAAAATTGCGCGGAGTCCGGAAGTTGAAAAACTGGTCGGCGCGGTGATCTGGAAACATGACGTCTACGCCACGCGCACCGCTCCGGTTCCGCACTCCTGGAGTTATTTTGCAACCGCTCCTGAACGCAAGTCTCAGGAAGGCCTCGCCGCGAACTGGACCGCATACGAAATTTTCGATACGGCGAAAGCGAACGGATTCGACCGCGTCTGCGTCTACAACGCCGGATGGAACCGTGGCGGCTACGACAGCATGTATCCGACACGCCTTCCGCCGAATCCCGAACGCGGAACAGAAGCGGAATTCCGCGCCGCCGCCGAGTACGCGCATTCCCTCTCCGAAGGCTATATCTTCTCCGTCCACGACAACTATTACGAATGCTACCGGAACAGTCCGGAGTTTCCCGAAGAGAAGATTTCCCGCGATGAATCGGGCGCTTTGCGGCGCGGAGGGATCTGGCGCGGCGGACGCGCCTGGCATCTCTGCTCCGATTTTTCACTTGAATACGCGGAGCGCGATCTGCCGCGGATTGCGGAACTGACCGGACGCGGCAGCATCTATCTGGATGTCTTCGGTTCCGCGGTTCCGCTCTCCTGTTTTCATCCGGAACACCGCCACGGACAGCGGGAGGATTACGCAAGCCGCCGCAAAGTTCTGAAATTAGCCAAACAGATTTTCGGCTCGGTGGCGACAGAGCAGAGTCCGCACGAATACTGCGCGGACATCGTCGATCTCGGCGCGTTCTGTCCGGTCGGCGGAACGTTCCTGCCGCAGTGCCGTCTGCCGCTGATTCCGGTTCCGCTCTGGCAGCTGGTCTTCCACGATTCCGTGCTCAACTACACCGCGGATTCCGAATCCTACGGAATCGGCGAAGGAGAATATCCGGCATACTGCGCGCTCTATGCGCTCCTTCCGACCGGATTCGATGCGGAAAGTCTGAAGCACTCCCGTGAAATGCGCGGGACCTTCACGGCGGAAATGCTCCGCCACGAGTTCCTGACGGAGCCGGAATTTGACGGACGGCGCCTGCACGCGGTCGCCCGCACCGTTTTTTCGGACGGAACCGTCGTCACCGCCAACATCGGCTGCGCACCGTTCACGCTCAAAGACGGACGCACGCTGGGAACGAACGAATATTTCACCGAACGGGACGGAAACATTTTATAATCAGTTGAACCGTACGATTATTCCGCTTTGGAATAATCGTATGCATCCGAGCGGAACGGGTATGCGGGAAGTCCCGCTCCGTTCTGAAGGTTGCAGTCTCCGCGATACCCCGCATAAGCATAACGGACATATTTCGGATCAGGGACTTCCAGAGAAGAGACTACAACCTCGTTCCCCTCAATCCGGGCATCCGCCCAGAAGAACTTGCGGTCGGCTCCGGCAAGAGCAAACGCTCCAGGAGCCCCTCCGTCTGATGTCTTAAGCCCTTCCGCATACTTGAACTTCACCCGCATTGCTCCATTTTCCGGCATGGCGGAGACAAAGAGCGGACCGCGGCTGACCACGTCTCTCCCGTAGACCATCCGCTCCGCTTCAAGGGCAAGACGCTTTCCGACATCCTGTTTATTTGCCGGGTGGACGTTGTCCACCTCTCCGATGTCAATTGCCGTTGCGAGACCAACGTTCGGAATATTCAGCATCTGCAGCTGAATATCCCGGGTAAAAGCAAACCATGAAGCGTTCGGATTCGCCGTGCGCCATTTTTCAGCATAACCGGGCTGGTATCCGGCAAGTTGAACAATGATAAACGGCATCTCCGGGTTGTTCCATTTTGCCCGCCAGTCCGCAATCAGAGCCTTGTGAAGCACGTAGTAATGCGGATCACCGTTTGAATTCGAACAGCCCTGATACCAGATTACTCCGCGAATCGGAAGTTTTGTCCATGCATCCACCATGCCGTTGTAAAGGATGGACGGGAACTGATCGCTTTTGTAGGGGATATCAATAAATTTTGGAACAGTCTTTCCTGCCGTTTCCTTTGCCGTGCAGACGAATTCATCCATCATCTTCCAGCTTTTTTTCAGCGGCAAAACAGCTTTCCCGAAAAAGAGATTCGCATGACTGATGATATTCCGCATCTGCCCTCCGCTTTCCGCAAGATAGAAATATTCGCTGCGGACCGCCAGGACATTGCGTCCGTTTTGGTTCCAGGCCTCAGCCGACAATTGCACATGAACTGTTTTTTCCGATTCCGGCGCATCGGCTTCCCAGCCAGCGATGCGTCTGCCGTTCAAATAAATATCTGCCTTTTCACCACACTTCTTCATCGCAAACAGAATAGTTTTCCCTTTCATACTCTCCGGAAGCATAAAACAGTTGCGGTACCAGCGAACAACATAATTGCGGCTGGGCTGAACTTTCGCCGGTTGCCAGAGAGAATCGTCAAAATCGACTGCGGACCACCCCTGAGCGGCAACTTTTGCCCTTGCTCCAGCCTGTACAAAAAGCGGATGCCATGCAGCCATTTCATTCATGAAACGCCGATTCTCCGTAGCTTCGAACCTTGTTTTTCCCTCCGCATCAATCCGGAACTTTTCGATTGTCTTCAACTCGCCTTTGAGCCCCGCGTTTTCATAACCTTCAAGAGAAATCCACGGTTCAATTCTCGTTCCGCCGAGAGAGGAGACGATCAGACCGACTGGGACCTTCAGATCCTGATGCAGCTTGCGTCCGAAAAAATATGCTGTAGCGCTGAAAAAATGAGCATTGGAAGGGTCGCACTTCACCCAGCCCTTCACCCATTCATAACGGGCACACGCCAGCTGATTGTGGGAACGGAAAGGAATCTGAGGCGCATAACGGATTCCCGGATAATTAGGCTCAGCGACTTCCTGCTCGCAGTTCTGCGCACTCCAGCCGTACCAGAATTTTTTCTGGAGCCGCATCCGCATATTGGACTGACCGGAACAGAACCAGACTTCGCCGATGAGAACATCCTTTAGCACAATCTCCTTTTTGCCGTCCGTAATTTTCACGATCCGGTTGATTGAATCCGCGTTCATTGCAGGAAATTCCGCACGCCACTTGCCATCGGCTCCGGTTTTGACGGAGACCGTTTTCCCATTGAACTCAACCGCAACCGTTGCATTTTTATCCGCAGTTCCAAAAAATGCAATCGGTTTCTGCTGCTGAAGCACCATGTTCGAAGAAAACACCGGATCCACTTTCACATCCGCAAACATCGCGGCGGAAAAAAGAACCGCCGCGACAGCTGTCAGGATTTTACCCATACAAACCTTCCTTTCATTAT
>URNE01000102.1 GCA_900549045.1 uncultured bacterium
CAAGCAGCAGATCGAAATATTCAAACAATGAGCTCGGATTGACTCATTTGCAAAAAAAATGTTTCCGTTCATGTAAATACAATATCGTTTACACGCATCTTTTCAGAGAAACGCGCCCGGCCTCCTTGCATCGCACCGTCCGGCATTCTATATTACAAGAAAACAGGAGGTAAAAATGAAACAACGGATCCGGATTGCACAAATCGGCATCGGACACAATCACGCGGCGGACAAGATGATTGCCCTGCGCAAACTCCCGGAACTCTTTGAAGTCGTCGGGTTCTCGGAGGACGATCCCCGATGGCTCAAAGAACGCGGCGGATTTGAAGCGTATCAAGGTCTGCCCCGCTTCAGCGAACAGGAACTGCTCAACCTCCCCGGTCTCGACGCCGTCGCCGTGGAAACAGACGGATTCGAGCTTGTCCCGACTGCGATGCGCTGTGCGGAACGCGGTCTGCACATTCACTGCGACAAACCCGGCGGAGAATCGCTGCCGGAATTCAAAAAGCTGCTCGGTCTCTGCTCCGCAAAAAAGCTGGCGTTCCAGCAGGCGTATGTCTACCGCTACAATCCCGCGGTCCGCTTCATCCTCGACGCCGTCAAAAAAGGATGGCTCGGAAATCTTTTCGAAATCCATGCCGTCATGAGCCGTTACGACGGCGACAACACAGCATACCGCAAGTGGCTCGCGCAGTTCAAGGGCGGCGCGATGTACATCTTCGCCGGATACCTCATCGACCTCGTCGTCTCCATGCTCGGAAGACCGCAGAAGGTCACCCCGTTCATGAAACAGACACGCGGCGACGGACTTGTCGACAACGGACTCGCCGTGCTTGAATACGAACGCGCCACCGCAACGGTCCGCGTCTCCGTGGAGGAAGTCGACGGCATGAAACACCGTCGGCTCATCGTCTGCGGAACCGGCGGAACTGCAGAACTCTGCCCCATCGAAGCTCCGGCGAATCTCTATTACACCCGGCACCTCCCCGTCCGTCTCACGCTGAAAAACGGAAACGAAGAGTACTCCGCCGGCACGCATGAAGTCGACTGCGGCGTTCTCGGCGACCGCTACACCGGGCAGCTGGAGGAATTCGCGAAAATCGTCCGCGGCGAAACTGCAAATCCCTATCCGTATGAACACGAGCTTCTGGTTCATGAACTCCTGCTCGATGCGTGCGGATATGCAAAATAAAGGAAAATCATCATGAGGAAACTGAAAAACAGAACGGCCGCCGTTACGGGCGGCGGCGGATGCATCGGCTCCGAAATCTGCCGGAAACTTGCGGAACAGGGCGCAAATATCGCCGTCATCGACATCCGCAGGGAAGTCGCGGACGCAACTGCGGATTCCATCCGCGCCGCCGGAGGAACCGCGGAGAGTTTCGTGGCGGACATCACAGACTACGCAGCCGTTGTCAAGCTCATGGATTCCATTGCGGAGCGCTTCGGCTCCGTCGACATTCTCGTCAACGTCGCCGGTGGTTCCGCCCGCGCGAAATGCAGAGAATTCAAAGACCAGGAAATGGAAGTCATGGAGGACGTGCTGAAAATGAATGTGCTCAGCGCGCTCTGCTGCACCCGCGCCGTCGTCAACCGCATGGTGGAGGCGAAATGGGGCAAAATCATCTTCATCGGCTCTTCGGTCGGAATCGGCGGGCTGCCGTACTGCACAGAATACGCGGCATCCAAAGGCGCGATCTTCTCCCTCACCCGCTCGCTTGCGATGGAGCTTGGACCGCACAATATCAACGTCTACTGCGTTTCGCCCGGCATCGTGCCGCGTCCGGAAGAGGAACGCTCACACGGCGAAGCGGCGGAACGGACCGCGCGCGAAAAAAGCTGGTCGACACGCATCGGCAAGCCCTCGGATATCGCAAACATGGTCGTCTATCTCTGCTCGCCGGAAGCGGAATATATCATCGGTCAGAATTTTGTCGTGGACGGCGGACGCACCCTCGGACTGAAAGGAAACTGAAATGAACATGCACGCAATGCTCGTCGATGAAAACCGGACGCTCCGCTGGAGCGAAGTTCCCGCACCTGCACCAAAAGAGAATGAAGCGCTTATTGAAGTTCATGCGGCGGCTCTGAACCGCGCAGACCTGCTCCAGCGCGCGGGAAAGTATCCGCCGCCTCCGGGATGGCCGGAATGGATGGGGCTCGAAGTCGCCGGAATCATTCTCCGCGCACCGCGGGGCGGACGCTGGCGGGCGGGCGACAAAGTCTGCGCTCTGCTCGGAGGCGGAGGCTATGCGGAAAAAGTTGCCGTCCCGCAAGACATGATTCTTCCCGTTCCCCGCGGATTCAGCTTTGAGGAGGCCGCCGCTATTCCCGAAGTTTTCGCGACCGCGTGGCTGAATCTGCATTATGAAGCGGAACTGAAAGCCGGAGAAACAATCTTCATCCAGGCTGGCGCAAGCGGACTCGGCACGGCGGCGATTCAGGTTGCAAAGCTCATGGGGGCCAAAGCCGTGACCAGCGCCGGAGCGGACGACAAGCTCGAATTCGTGCGCAAACTCGGCGCGGATGACGCCGTCAACCGCAAAACGGAAAACCCCGGCGTGCTGTTCGACCGCAATGAAATCAACGTCGCGCTTGATTGCGTCGGAGGTTCCGTCCTCGGGGAAAACATCGGGAAAATGGCAGTCGGCGGCAGATGGATTCTGGTCTCGACGCTCGGGGGAGAGACGGCGGAAATCCCGCTGCGCCCGATTCTCAAACGCGCAATCACCCTCAAGGGGAGCACGCTCCGCAGCCGCACGAACGAAAAGAAAGCGCAGATTCTCGCCGATCTGGAACGCATGCTCTGGCCGGCGTTCGAGTCGGGAAAAATCCGTCCGGTCATACAGAAAATTCTCCCCGTTCAGCAGGCGGAGGAAGCTCACGAGCTTCTGCGCGCGGGACGCGGCATCGGGAAAATCGTGCTCACCGTCGGGAAAGCATGACATAACATGCCGCCGCGCAAATACCGTCTTTATTTTCTGCTGTTCTGCGGGACAATGCTCTATTTTCTTGCGAACGTCCAGCGGGTTGCCATTCCGGGAACCGTGTTCAATCTGCTGCAGGAGCGACTGCAAGTCTCCGCTCCGTGGATTACCGGGCTCGGTTCGGCGTTCATGTACGTTTACGCGCTCAATCAGCTGGCTGTCGGGCTGTTGGTCGAGCGGTACGGCGGAGCGCGGGTGATCGTCTTCGGCGCGGGGGCGTTCTGCGCGGGCTCCCTGCTCTTTCCGCTTTCAGGATCGCTCCCGATGCTCTACTTCAGCCGCGCGCCGACCGGGCTCGGCGCAAGCACGCTGTACCTCAGTTTAGTGCAGGAGACGATCCGCATGTTCCGGAACGGATACGCGGTTCTGCTCTCCATCATCATTATGATCGGCTACGCGGGAGGCATTGCGGCAAACGCGCCGTTCGCGCTCGGCGTGGAACGGTTCGGCTTCGACGCCGTGCTTTATGCGGCGGGCGGTCTCGCCCTGCTCTTTTATCTGCTCTTTCTGCTGACCCGGGCAACGCTGAAACCGGTTCCGGTCCGGAAAGTCCCCCTCGACTTCCGATGTTTCGCCGAAGTCCTGAAGGTGCGCCACAACCGCGATCTTTTTGTATTCAGCGGAATCAACTTCGGGCTCTACTACGTGCTCCAGACCGTCATCGGAAAGAAGTTTCTGGAAGACTGGTGCGGCATGGCTTCCGGATCCGCCGCATGGGTGCTCTCCGCAATGGGAACCATCTCCGCCGTTTCGGGATTCCTGATCGCCGTTCTGAGCCGCATGACCGGAAACCGGAGACGGATTTTCTGCAGGATCGCGGGATGCGTCTGCATCGCCGTATTTCTGATTCTGACACTGCTTCTGCTCGCCGGAATCCGCACGCAGTGGATCGCCGCAGTGTTCTGCATGTTCGCCATGACCGCCAGCATGTCGACCGTCACGATTCCGCTTCTGCGTGAAACGAATCTTCCGCAACTGAGCGGGCCGGCGATCTGTTTCATGAATTTCAGTTTCTATCTCGCCGTGGCGTTTTTCGGAAATCTGACCGGATTCCTGATGAACGCATTTCCGCCCGAAGTGCGCAACGGCGCATTCGTCTACGGGCGAGCATCCTGGCTGACCGTCTTCGCGGTTCTCGCCGCCTTCGCCCTCCCCGTCTTCCGCTGCGCAATGCGGATGCGCGAAACCCGGGGCGTCATGTCTGCGGAGAGCGGACGCTGTCGCGGCGGATCAGCTTGTACGGAATGAGCGTGCGCCGCGGAAAGGGCTGGCCGCGGAGCCGCGCATCCAGCGCATCCGCGACCGCAGAAGCCAATGCCGTGTAATTCTGTGAAATCGCCGTCTGCGGCGGAATCGCATAACGCGAAAAAACCGTCCGTTCCGATGCGATCAGCGAAATATCCGCCGGGACCCGTTTTCCGAAAAGCGAAAGCGCGTATGCCGTCGCCATTCCGGCGTTTCCGCCCGGACAGAACAGGGCGTCGACTCCCGCCCGCAGCAGCTTTCCGACCTCCTCCACATAACCTTCATCCAAAGAGAAACGGAGAAGAGAATCGCTGACCGGCAAACCGAACTTCCGCAGGGCTTTGCGGATTCCGTCGCGGCGGATCTCCGTGTTGCCGATCCCCTCCTGACCATAGACAATGCACCCGATCCGGCGGCAGCCGCTCCCGTGAAGATGTGCGACGGCAAGCTCCATCGCCTGCTCTTCGTCGGAACGGACCGAGTAAATTTCAGACGCCCCCTTCGGAGCGTCACGGTCCACGATAACCAGCGGAGCGGCGAACTGCTCTTCCCAGTTTTGGAAAAGCGAACCGTCCGTTCCGATTCCGACCGCTCCGCAGAACTGAATTCTCGGAAGCTGATCGAGGTTGTCCAGCGGAAGAATTTCGATGCGGTAATCCCGGAGGGATAGCTCATGGATGAGTTCGGAAGTCACCATTTCCACATAGCTCTGAATCGGATAGACCGCTTTGTACGGGCTGATGACCGCAATATTCCGCTGTTTGGCGGAAAGGCGCGGGCGGTAGCCGTTTTTCCGTGCGGCCGAAAAGACGCGCTCCCGCACATCGTCCTTCACATTCGGATGATGACTGAACACCCGCGACACGGTGGCGGTCGACACTCCCGCCAGTTTTGCGATTTCCTGAATTTTCGACATTGCGCCGCTGAAAAAGGCGGACGCCTCCGCAAAGAAACGTCCGCCGTCCTTTAAATGAGCCCGAACAATCAGTTCCTGCTCTTGTTCATATTGTCGAGATCCTTCTGGACGAGTTCGACGACTTTTTCAAACTTCATGACGTTCTGCTCGTCGGCGGACATCAGGGTCTGGTGAGCTTCGAGGACGGTTTCGGCGCGTCCGGAGTTTTCCCCGGAGCCGGAAGCCCAATCCTTGCCGGAGCTCTGGCCCATATCGCCGTTGCGGAACTCGAACAGCTTCTTGAGACCGAGTCCCTGAAGAAGCGAGAGGTTCAGTTCGCCCGCGTTGTAGACATACATCGGGGCTCCGACCTTTTTTGCACGAAGACCAAGCATGGCGAGAATGCCCATGAATGTGCTGTCCATTCCGCCGCAGTTTGCCAGATTCAGAGAGATTTTCGAGAAAGCCGTGTTCTCCAGACTCTTCGCGAGATTGCGGAGCTGGGATGCGTGTTCAAAAGTTGCTCTGCCGTTGACGGTGATGAAATAGGCGTCGCCGTCGTTTGAAATAATGATTTCCGTGCTCATGCCGGTTCCTTTCCTCTGTTACGCCTGTTTGCCGATCACGGCTTTGATTCTGCGGACGCCGCGGCTGGAGCTCTCCTCCTTGAGGATCTTGAAGCCGCCGAGTTCGCCGGTCGTCGCCGCATGGGGACCGCCGCAGATTTCCTTGCTGAAGTCTCCCATCGAATACACCGTCACGCGGTCGCCGTACTTGTCGCCGAAAAGTCCGACCGCTCCGCTCCTGCGGGCGTCTTCCAGAGACATCTCCTCGCAGACAACGGGATCGTTCTTCGCGATCTCCTCGTTCACCAGACGCTCCACCTCGGCGATCTGTTCCGGAGTCATCTTGTCCGGATGCGAGAAGTCGAAACGCAGACGTTCCGCATTGATGTTCGAGCCCTTCTGCGCCACATGGTCGCCGAGCACAAGACGCAGGGCCTTGTGCAGCAGATGCGTGGCGGTGTGCAGACGCGACGTTTCCAGCGAGTGGTCGGCGAGTCCGCCTTTGAACTTCTGCTCCGCGCCCTGACGGGAGAGTTCCTGATGCTTGCGGAACGCCTCTTCATAGCCCTTCATATCGACCGTGAAGCCTTTTTCCTTCGCCATATCGACCGTGAGTTCGATCGGGAAGCCGTAGGTTTCATAGAGGAAGAAGGCGTTCTTGCCGCTGACGACCTTGTTCTGGATGTGGGCGGGGACGCGGGAAATGAATTTTTCGAACTCGTGCTCGCCCTTCTCAAGGGTCTGCTTGAAGAGTGCCTCCTCGCGGTCGAGCTCCTCGAGAATCATCGCCTGATTATCTTTGAGTTCCGGATAAACTTCGCCGTAGTTGTTGATGACGACCTGCGCCATGCGGGAGGTGAACGGAACGGTCACGCCCGCCTGTTTCGCCTCGCGGATCGCACGGCGGATCAGACGGCGCAGAATGTACGCCTGGTCGACTTTGCCCGGCGTGATGCCGTCGGCGAGAATGAAGGTTGCGGCGCGCATGTGCTCCACGACGATGCGTTCCGCGCGGGTGCGTTCCGCCGGAGCCGGAATTCCGCGGATCGCATCAAGTTCGGCGAAGAGCGGAGCAAAAATTTCCGTGTCGTAGCAGCTTGCCTTGCCCTGCAGAATCGCCGTGACGCGTTCAACGCCCATGCCGGTGTCGACATTGCGTTTTTCCATCGGGACGAACTTGCCTTCCGCGGTCTTCTTGTACTGCATGAAGACGTCGTTCCAGATTTCAACCCAGCGTTTGTCCTTCGGATCAAAGACTTCGGGAACGGGCATGGGACCGGTCCAGTAGAACATTTCGGTATCCGGACCGCAGGGACCGGTCTGGCCGGCGGGCCCCCACCAGTTATCCTCTTTCGGAAGCTTGGCGATACGCTTTTCGCTTACGCCGAGAGAACGCCAGAGATTGAACGCCTCTTCATCGAACGGCGCATTCCCGTCGCCGGCGAACACCGTGAACGCAAGGCGGTCGACGGGAATGTCGAGCCACTCTTTGCCGGTGAGAAATTCAAAGCTGTTCTTAATGGCGGTCTCCTTGAAGTAGTCGCCGAGAGACCAGTTGCCGAGCATTTCAAAGAAGGTGAGATGCACGGGATCGCCGACTTCGTCGATATCGCCGGTGCGGATGCACTTCTGAACGTCGCAAAGACGCTTTCCGAGCGGGTGCGGCGCGCCGAGAAGATACGGCACAAGCGGGTGCATTCCGGCTGTCGTGAAAAGAACGGTCGGGTCGTTGTCAGGGATCAGCGGCGCGCTCTTGATTACGGCGTGCCCTTTGCTCTTGAAGAATTCGAGAAACTTCGATCTTAACTGATTCGCATTCATTTGAGTGTAAAACCTCCCTTTTCTGATTTCATCCGGGTAATATACATC
>URNE01000103.1 GCA_900549045.1 uncultured bacterium
TCACCCTTTTAACTTTACAACGCACATTTCCGTATCTTTTCAACTCCCCCGGCTTGAAAAAAATAAAATACGATGTATTTTAAAATCCATCTTATTTATTAAAACCGGGAGCGTTCCTTGTTACAGATTCTTACAACCTTGCTGCTCTTCGCCGTCGGCGGAACGGCGGCTCTGCTCGCGAACCGGAAAGACCGCCTGGCGGTCCGGTTCGGATACTTCTCATGCATCGCCGCATGCATTTGCGGCCTCTTCGGGGCAACGCCTCTTGTCTTCGGTTCGCAGGGGGAAACGCAATGCGTCATTCAGACAGTTTCATTCTCGTTCGACCGTCTCTCCGCACTCTTCCTCCTGCCGGTCTGCACGGTCGGCATCCTCGCGGCGACTCATGCGGTCGGCTATCTTGAAGGACATGCGGACGGACGGCAGGGATATTTCTGGTTCTTCTTCAACGCGACGCTCGGGGCGATGACCTGGGTGACGGTCGCCGTGACTCCGATCGAGTTCCTGCTCGCGTGGGAACTGATGGGCATGATGAGCTTCGCGCTCGTCGCTTTTGAATACAAGGCGCACGAAACGCTTCGCGCGGCATGGGTTTACCTGCTGGCGTGCCATGCTGGCGCGGCGTTCCTGATCCTGATGTTCGTTTACGGCGGAGCGGACAATGTCCCGCCGGCGTTCATGGCTGCGGTGATTGCGCTCGGCATGATCGGATTCGGACTCAAAATCGGCTTTCCCGCGCTGCATGTCTGGCTTCCGGAGGCGCATCCGGCGGCGCCCGCTCCAGTATCGGCGGTGATGTCCGCTTCCATGATCAATCTCGGTTTCTACGGAATTCTGAGGATGCTTGTGAATTCCGACGGACCGCTTGACATCTTCGGCTGGAGTTTGCTGATTCTCGGACTTTCCGGCGCGTTCGGCGGCGTGCTGTTCGCTCTCGCTCAGCGCAACCTGAAGCGTCTGCTCGCGTATTCCAGCGTGGAAAACATGGGAATCATCAGCATCGGTTTCGGTCTCGGATTCCTCGGCGTTGACAAAGGTGACCATGTGATGGCCATTTTCGGCTGTGCGGGCGCATTTCTTCACATGCTCAACCACGCGGTGCTCAAAAGCGCGCTCTTCCTCGCCGCAGGTTCGGTGCTGAAGGCGACCGGACTGCTGAACATGGATCGTCTCGGCGGACTTTTCAAGCGGATGCCGTGGACGGGAACGGTGTTCACGTTCTCCTCGATTTCAATCAGCGGACTTCCGCCGTTCAACGGATTCCTCGGAGAATTTCTGATTTACATGGCGGCGTTTGCCGGAATCATGACGGAGCGCGGAGCGGTGTTCGCCGTCTCGGCGCTGAGCGTGATCGCTCTGGCGCTGATCGGCGGTCTTGCGGCGGCGGCCTTCACAAAGGCGGTCGGCGCGGTGTTCCTCGGCGAACCGCGGTCCGGGAAAGCAGCGGAGGCGAAAGAGACACCGCAGGTGATGTATTTCCCGCTCGTCGCCGCATTCCTGCTGACGCTCGCGATGACTGCGGGCGCACCGGTGATCTGCCGCGCGTTCACGCCCGTAATCCAGCACTTCACCGGATTTCCGCAGGATACCGTCGCAACGGAAATGTTTCGTCTCGGCGAATACGTCTTCCAGATTGCGCTGTTCTCCGGTCTTGCGCTGATCTTCTTCATTGCGCTGCTGATTCACCGCATCCTGCTTGTGAACGGACGCAAGGAGGAAGTGCGCGGAACCTGGGACTGCGGATTCGCCGAACCCTCCGCGCGGATGGAGTACACCGGAACCGCATTCGTTCAGCCGCTCGTCGATTTCTTCGCCTGTTTCCTGCGTCCGAAGAAAAAGATTCACAAGCCGGACGGTCTGTTCCCCGCCCACGCGGAGATCGCCGTGGCGACGGAGGACGCGGCGGACCGCGGAATCTGGCGTCCCCTGTTTTCGTTTACGGCGAAGCTGGCGGACCGTTTTCATCGCCTGCAGTCCGGTTATCTGCATCTTTATATCCTGATTATGGCGCTTGCTCTGCTTGCGATGCTTGCGTGGGGGTTCCTGCTTGACCGCGCGCCCGCGCCGGAAGTTTCCGTGCAGGACGGATCTCAACTAGTGAAGGCGGTGAAATGATGGAAGAACTCTCTTATCTCAACGATTTCATCTGGGGCGGCGCGCTCGTGCTTTCGCTTGCTCTCTGTCCGCTGCTCCCCGGAATCATCAACAAAGTCAAGGCCTTCTTTGCCGGACGGAGGGGGCCGCGCGTTCTGCAGCTCTATTACGACATGGCGAAACTGCTGCGCAAGGAGAGCGTCTACAGCTCCACTTCGTGCGGCTTTGTGCGTCTGGCACCGCTCTGCGGGCTCGCGGCGACGTTCTGCGCAATGCTGTTCCTGCCGTATGCGTTCTGCAACTCCCCGCTCGCGTTCGGCGGCGACGTTCTGCTGTTTCTCTATTTTCTCGGATTCGCCCGGGTGACGACGGTGCTCGGCGCGCTGGACACCGGGTCCAGTTTTGAGGGGATGGGCGCAAGCCGCGAAGTTCACTTCTCCGCGCTCGCGGAAGCGGTGCTCCTCTGCATCGTGGTTTTCTTCATCATGCTCACCGGGTCGATATCGCTCAGCGGGATGCTCAACAGCATGGGGCTTGCGGCGTGGACTGTGAGCGGTACTTCCCTGCTGCCGGTCGGCGCCGCGATTTTCATCGTGATGCTTTCCGAATGCTGCCGCGTGCCGTTCGACGACCCAGAAACGCATCTGGAACTGACGATGATTCATGAAGCTATGATTCTGGACAACGGCGGCCCCGACCTTGCGCTGATTCATTACGGCGCGGCGCTGAAACTCTGGCTGCTGGCGTCGTTCTTCGTGACCGCGGTCATGCCGTTCGGCGTGTTCTCCGTCCTGAGCTCGATTCCGCTCTACTTCGGAGCCGTGTTCGCGACCGCCGTTGCAATCGGCGTTGTGGAATCGGCGATGGCGCGTTTCCGCTTCCTGAAGGTCCCGCAGATGCTTATGACGGCGCTCTGTCTCGCCGTTATCGCAATCGTACTGATGCTGATTTTTGAAGGGAGCGTGAAATGACCGGACTGACTGAAATCCTCTTTGTCGCGATTCTCGGAGTCGACCTGCTGCTCGTGGCGGCAAGCCGGCTTCTGCACTGCATCCGCCTTGTGGCGGTTCAGGGGTTCCTTCTCGGAATTCTGCCGCTGGTGATGTGGAACTGGACCGATGCGCCGCCGCATGCGGAACTGATTTTCATCGCCGCGGTGAATATCGGACTCAAGGGTCTGGTCCTGCCGTGGCTGCTGGCGCGGACGATGCGTTCGGCGCACGTCTGCCGCGAACTTGAACCGATGATCGGTTATTCGTTCTCGATTCTGATTGCGCTGCTCATTACGGGCGGTTCGTTCCTCTTCTGCCGGAACATCGACTGGACCGGACACTCGGCTTCGCTGCTTTCCGCGCCGGTCGCGTTCTCAACGATTCTGATCGGTCTGTTCATCATCATCGCGCGCCGCAAGGCGATCACACAGGCGATCGGATTCCTGGTTTTTGAAAACGGCATCACGATTTTCGGAACCGGAATGACGCTGGAGTACGGACTGATCGTTGAACTCGGAATTCTGCTCGACGTCTTCGTCCTCGTCTTCGTCCTCGTCTTCGTCATGGGCATTGCGGTGTTTCAGATCAGCCGCGAGTTCGACCATATCGACTCCGACCGTCTGAACAAACTCGGCGACTGGAATGAAACGGAAGAGAAAAACGAACCTGCGGAGGATCCCGATTTATGATTACCCTTCTTCTTGTCTTTTTCCCGCTCGCGGCGGCGCTCGCTGCGTATCTCGCGGGAAACAACCGGATCGTCATCCGCGTCTGCCTTGTCCTCTCCGCTCTGCTCCACGCGGGCCTCACGGTCTGCTGCCTTCAGCTCCCGCGCGAAATGACGTCGTGCGTCTGGAAGGGACAGGAATGGATCGGACTGGACCGGACCGGTTCCCTGTTCCTCGTCATCACCTCGCTGCTGTTTCTCTTTGTGACGGTGCACACATTGCTGTGGCTTCCCGCCGAATACCGCGCGGAGACAAAGCCCGCGCCGCGCGGTCATTTCACCGGACTTCAGAGCGAACACATCTTTATTCCCTGCATGCTCGCGTTCCTGGCGACCATGACGCTGGTCATCACCTCACGCAACTTCGGGCTGCTCTGGGTGGCAGTCGAGGCGACGACGCTGGTGAGCGCTCCGCTGATCTGCTTCCACCGTTCGGACCGCTCGCTTGAAGCAATGTGGAAATATCTGCTGATCTGCTCGGTCGGCATCGGCCTTGCGCTGTTCGGAACCATGCTGATGGCGGTCTCCGCGCAGTCGCTCGGACACATCGGCATGAACATGGACGTCCTCGCGGCACACGCGGATGAATTCGACCTCGGCTGGTTCAAGGGCGCGTTCATTTTCATTCTTGCGGGCTACGGAACGAAGATGGGGCTCGCTCCGTTCCACACGTGGCTGCCGGATGCGCACAGCGAAGCGCCCGGAACGATCTCCGCCCTGCTCTCCGGTTCCCTGCTGAACTGCTCGTTCCTCGGCATCATCCGCTTCTGGCAGATTGCGCCGGAGCCGCTGAAGCCGTTCTGCGGAAACCTGCTGACGACGCTCGGAATCCTCTCGCTGGTGGTCGCAGCGTTCTTCATCATCCGGCAAAGCGACTTCAAGCGGATGCTCGCCTATTCGAGCGTGGAGCACATGGGCCTCGCGGCTCTGCTCTGGGGACGCGGACTGGAGGATTACAGTCTGATTCATCTCTGCGGACATTCGGTTATCAAAATGACGCTCTTCCTTGTCGCCGGCAACATCCTGCTTGCGTACGGGACCCGTTCGGTTTCAGCCGTCGGGGGAATGTTCGGACGCCTTCCGCGCACCGCGACACTCTGGATGCTCGCGATATTGCTGATCTGCGGAACTCCGCCGTCGCCGCTGTTCGTGACGGAGTATCTGCTCGTGCGCGAATCGGGATTCCTGCTCGGCGCGGTTGTGCTTCTGCTGCTGTTCGCGGTGTTCGCCGGAATGTCGATGGCATGTCTGAAAATGTGCATGGGAACGCCGGGCGAAGTCAATCCGTCCGACGCCCGGGTGCGCGACACGGAACGCCTCCAGACAGTTCCCGCCGTTGCAGTCGCGCTTGCGCTGATCGGCGGACTCGTTCTGATTTTCATTCTCAATCAGGGAGAACTTTGATATGGATACCGGATTTCTCAAACTGAACAACGCCGGCTCCGCGCCGATGACCTCCCTGCCGTGTCCGCCCTTCGCGGAATTCCGCAGAATGCTGACCGACGCCGTCCGCACCCGCGGCTGGCATATCGCCTCGTTCTTCGCCATGCCGGAGGAAAAGAACGGCGCGCGCCTGATCGCGGTTCTGACCGACGACGCGTCCGCATGCATCCGTCTGCTCTCCTCGCATGTTTCCGGCTCGTACGCCGCGTTGACTCCGGAGTGTGCGCAGTTCCACTGGTTCGAGCGCGAAATTTTTGAACAGACGGGCATCATTCCGGAGGGACACCCCTGGCTGAAGCCGATCCGCTTCACCGCTCCGGAGGCGAAACCGGGCGTTGCGGATTATTTCCGGCTCCACGGCTCCGCCGCGCATGAAGTCGCAGTCGGTCCCGTGCACGCCGGAGTGATTGAACCCGGACACTTCCGTTTCCAGTGCATGGGCGAAGACGTCTATACGCTGGAAATTTCCCTCGGCTACCAGCACCGCGGAATCGAAAAGATGCTGCGCGGCGGTCCGGATAAAAAGACTCTGCATGTGATGGAAACCGTTGCGGGCGACACGTCGACCGCTTCCGCCGGAGCGTACTGCAGCATTCTCGAAGCTCTCGACCCGGAGTGCCGCGTCTCCGCACGTTCCGAAGCGATCCGCGCGGTTGCATGGGAACTGGAGCGTATCGCAAACCATGTCGGCGACCTCGGCGCGCTCGCGGGCGACGTCGCGTATCTGCCCACCGCATCCTACTGCGGGCGAATCCGCGGCGAATTCCTGAACATGACCGCGACGATTTGCGGCAACCGCTTCGGACGCGGTCTCATCGTTCCCGGCGGCGTCGGTTGCGATATTGAAATGGGACGCGTGCTGAAGATCCGCGACTGGATGGACCGCGTCACCCCGGAGCTTGAAAACGCTCTGGCGATCATGTTCGATTCCCCGTCCGTGCTGGACCGTCTGGAGAACACGGGCGTCGTTTCCGTGGAAACAGCACGGGAGATCGGACTGGTCGGCGTTGCGGCGCGCGCAAGCGGCATCCGCCGCGACGTCCGCATGAATTTGCCGTACGGCTGGTACCGCACGGCTGCGCCGGCTGCGTGCTGCGCAGGTTCCGGCGATGTGTTCGCCAGGGCGGAAGTCCGCCGCCGCGAACTGACCGAATCGCTCCGTTTCGTCCGGAATCTGATTGAGAATCTGCCGGCGGAAGAGGAGACGCGCCCTCTGCGGAAGCGTCTGCCGGATACGATCGCTGTTTCGCTTTCCGAAGCCTGGCGCGGCGCGCTCTGCCACACGGCGGTGACGGCGCACGACGGCTCGTTTGCGGCGTATAAAATCGTCGATCCCTCGTTCCATAACTGGTTCGGGCTGGCGATGGCGCTGCGGGGCGAACAGATTTCCAATTTCCCGATCTGCAACAAAAGTTTCAACCTGTCCTACTGCGGACACGATCTGTGAGGAGGTTCCCATGCTGAAAACGTTGAAAGCCAGGCTGACGCAGGGGTATCGCACGAACAAGTTCCCTTACGCCGCTCCGCAGATGCCGGATCGCTTTGCCGGTCTGCCCGAAATCGCCGGAACCGCCTGTCCCGCGGAGTGTTCGCTCTGTGCGGAGGCATGCCCGACCGACGCCGTCATGCGTTCCGGAGATTCGGTTGCCCTGGACATGGGCAAATGCCTGTTCTGTTCCGCGTGCGCGAAGGCGTGCCCGTCGAAAACGATTGCGTTTACAAAGCAGCATGACCTGGCCGCATTCCGCCGCGAGTCGCTGATCCGGACGAAGGATTCGGGTTACGAGTATGAGCTTCAGCCGAACCGCCGGATCACGGAGCTCTGCGGCCGTTCCCTGAAAATCCGCCAGGTTTCGGCGGGCGGATGCGCCGCATGCGAACTCGATTTCAATGTTCTGAACACGCTCGCATGGGATATGGGGCGTTTCAGCATCCAGGTGGTTGCGTCGCCGCGTCACGCCGACTGCGTGCTGGTGACGGGACCCGTGAGCCGGAACATGCTTCTTGCGCTCAAGAAAACATACGAAGCCGTGCCGAAGCCTTCTTTTGTGATTGCATGCGGCACATGCGCGATTTCCGGCGGCCTTTATGCGGAGAATCCGGAAACGTGCGGCGGAGTGGAAGAGATTCTGAAGCCCGACCTCTATGTCCCCGGCTGTCCCCCGCATCCGGCGACGCTTCTCGAAGCCCTGATCCGTTTTCTCGGACGCCGACTGCGGTAAGCGTCACCCGTTTTCCCCGCACGGAAACAATCCCGTTTTTTTGATTCCACACCCTTCGTTTTGAATTCAGAACG
>URNE01000104.1 GCA_900549045.1 uncultured bacterium
CGGCGTCGCCCCGGTTGTAGAGGGAGAGATAGAGTTTGGAGAGCTGATTGTTTTCAAAATAGAGGATTGCTTCGAGGACGGGGAATCCGAGGAAGGTGAGCTTGACGGGATTTTTGAATGCGGCGTACCGTGCGCCTTCGCGGTCGGCAGAGAGCCAGCGGAAGAACTTGTGTTTTGGAACGAATTCATCCGCCCGGAGCGCAAACGGATTGTTTCCGTCCAGCAGTTCCCGCAGTTCGAACTGTTTTGCATTCAGTGAGAATGCGAGGAAGGAGAGAATGAGGAGAGAAACGATCCGGTTCATGAGAGTTCCTTATTCCTGCGGAAGAGCGAATACCGCCTCCGCATAATGTTTGGGGTCGAAGGGCTGGAGGTCTTCGGGCTGTTCGCCGAGACCGGCAAAGAGAATGGGCAGTTTGAATTCGGTCTGAATCTGGACAGCGGCGCCGCCTTTGCCTGTGCCGTCGAGTTTTGTGAGCGCGATGGCGCTTGCGCCGGAGCATGCAGCGAATTCGCGCGCCTGCGCGATTGCGTTGGTCCCGATGCTGGCGTCGATGGTCAGCAGGGTTTCATGAGGAGCTTCGGGACAGAGCTTGGCGATGATGCGGCGCATTTTCGCTAGTTCATCCATGAGCCCCTTCTGATTGTGCTGGCGTCCGGCGGTGTCGATGATAAGATAATCCGCTCTGCGTGCGCGCGCGGCCTGAACTGCGTCGTAGGCGACAGCGGAGGGATCGGCGCCCGACTTGGAGGAGACGATCTGCACGCCGATGCGGTCTGCCCAGAGATTGAGCTGCTCCGCCGCGGCCGCGCGGAAGGTGTCGCATGCGCCGAGGACGACCTTTTTGCCGTTTTGCGCGAAGATGTTCGCAAGCTTTCCGGCGGTAGTCGTCTTTCCGCTTCCGTTGACGCCGACCATCAGAATGACGGTGAGTCCGTCCGTCGCGGTGTTCAGCGGACGGAGATCCTTTTCGAGCATTGCTGTGAGGTCCTCTTTGGCAACGGCGAGGATGTCTTCGGTTCCGGAGATCAGGCCGCGCTGATAGCGGTCTTTGATGTCGGCGACGATGGCGTTCGCCGCGACGGGACCGAAGTCGGCTTCGATGAGAGCGTTTTCAAGTTTTTTGAAAGACTCTGCATCCCAGCGTTTTATGCCGGTGAAGACGCCGGAGATTCCCCGGCTGATGGCGGTTGCGGTTTTCTGAAGGCCCTTCTTGAATGTCGAAAAGAGAGAAAACATGGGATTCAGTTTCCTTGAGGTTGTTTGGCTCCCGCGGGCAGGGTGTCCTTGACGCCGTTGAGGATGCCGTTGATGAAGACGCCTGATTTCTCGGAGGCGAATTCCTTGGCGATTTCGATCGCCTCGTCGATGCTGACGAGCGCCGGAATGTCGGGGCGGAACTTCAGTTCATAGATTGCGACGCGGATGATGTTGCGCTCCACCGCGGCAATGCGGGTGAGGTCCCATTTCTCGGAGAACGAACTGATTTCCTTGTCGATCTCCTCAAGATGGGTGAATACGCCGTCGATAATTTTCTCCGCGTAGAAACTTGCCTTTTTGAAGGTGCGTTCGTCGTCGGTCAGTCCGGCTTCGGAAGCCTGCTGCCAGAAGAGGAGACGCGCATCGGGGTCGTCCTTGCCTCCCGCCATGTCGCATTCGTAGAGATACTGCATTGCGAGTTCGCGTCCGAGCCGCTTGAAATGGGAATGCGCGGAAACTTTTACGGGATGGTGCTTGTTCGTATTCGGGTTCATCGGAACACTCTTATTTCTTCAATGCATAGTTCAGGTTTGCCATTTCGATGGCGGAGACGGTGACGTCGAAACCGCGGTTGCCCGCTTTGGTTCCGCTGCGCTCGATTGCCTGTTCGATGTTTTCAGTGGTCAGCAGTCCGTAGATGACGGGAACGCCGCTTTCCATGCCGAGCTGTCCGAGCCCCTTTGACACCTGGTTGTTGATCTGAGCCGCGTGCGTGGTTGCGCCCTGGATGACGCAGCCGAGTGCGATCACGGCGTCGTATCCGCCGCGTGCAAGCATGCGGGAAACCGCGAACGGAAGTTCGAAACTTCCGGGAACCCAGGCGACTTCCACATCCGCCGCATCGCCGCCGTGGCGGACAAACGCGTCCATGGCTCCGTCGAGCAGTTTTCCGACGAAGAATTCGTTGAAGCGCGAGCAGACAATGCCGATGCGCAGTCCCTTTGCGTTGAGTTCGCCCTCAAAAACCTTACCGGGAGTTCTGTTGATCATTCTGTATCTCCAATCTTATTTGATGTTGTCCAATGCCGTGTTCTGGAAGAGGTGTCCCATGCGCTGCTTCTTCGTCGCAAGATAGCGCTCGTTGTACTGCTGCGGAAGAATTTCAATGGGAACGCGTCCGTCGATCTTCAGTCCGTAACCGTCAATGCCGACGAGTTTTTTCGGATTATTGGTCATGAGGCGGACCCCTTTCACGCCGAGGTCAAGCAGAATCTGCGCTCCGATTCCGTATTCGCGGAGGTCGGCGGGGAAGCCGAGACGCTCGTTGGCTTCGATGGTGTCGCATCCCTCTTCCTGAAGTTTGTATGCCTTGATCTTGTTCGCAAGCCCGATTCCGCGCCCTTCCTGACGCAGGTAGACGAGCACGCCGCAGCCCTCTCTGGCGATCATGTCCATGGCGGCGTCGAGCTGTTCCCCGCAGTCGCAGCGGCTGGAACCGAAAACGTCGCCGGTGAGACATTCGCTGTGAACGCGGGTGAGAACATTGTCCTTGCCCGCGACGTCGCCGCAGGTGAGCGCGAGATGGGTGGAGTTGTCGATCAGGGAGCGGAAAAGATGCAGTTTGAAATGTCCGTGCTTGTTCGGGAAATCGACGGTTTCCTCACGGACGACGAGCTTTTCCGTTTTGCGGCGGTATGCGATGATGTCCGCGACGGTGATGAGCTTGAGACCCCATTTCTTTTTGAATTCGACGAGGGAATCGAGACGCGCCATCTGTCCGTCGTCGTTCATGATTTCGCAGATCACGCCCGCGGGTTTGAGTCCGGCGAGCCGCGCGAGATCGACGGCCGCTTCGGTGTGACCCGTTCTCTGGAGCACGCCGCCGGGGCGTGCCGCGATGGGGAAGGTGTGACCGGGATGTGCAAAATCGGAAGCCTTGCGTTCCGGATCAATGAGATCATGCGCCGTTTTCGCGCGGTCGAATGCGGAGATTCCGGTTGTGGTTCCGATTTTGGAATCGACGCTTTCCGTGAACGCCGTGTGGAACATGTCGGTGGAGGGCGGCCTGGCGATGCCGAGCTCGTTTGCACGGGCTTCTGTGATGGGCGTGCAGATGAGACCGCGCGCATGCGTCGCCATGAAAACAATGTCTTCCGGCGTGACTTTTTCCGCCGCGCAGACGAGGTCTCCTTCATTTTCGCGGTTCGCGTCATCGGTGACGATTACCATTTTGCCGTTGCGGATGTCTTCGATTGCTGCTTCGACGGAATCGAACGGAGTGTTCATTTTTGCGCCTTTCGTTTTGAGTTCCTGTTGTTTACAGAGCGTTGCAGGCGCACGCATCAGCTTTTCTCAATCAGCATAGCGGTCGACCCTCTCCCTTCCAGACTTTTTGACTGTCGGTTACGGAATTTCACCGTATCGGCTTCCGCTCGCGGACTTTACCGCCGGTTCAGGAAATTCACCTGACCCCGAAGATCGCTCTTAATTGAGTAATGTACACCCTTTCAGTGCGGAAATCAAATTCTTTGCGGCAAAAACTTTAAAAGGAATGCGGACGGGATGATTTTGCCCGTCCGCATCGATGAAATCTCTTACTTCACCGCCGCAACCATGGCGGCCGCGTCGCGGTCGAGGTCGGCGAGAGACTTGCCTGCCTTGTAGAGCGCGCTGCCGATGCCTGCGCCCGCACAGACTTTCATGAAGTCCGGAAGGTTTGCTGCGTTCACTCCGCCGACGGCGAGAATCGGTTTCTTGACAACCGCTTTGAGGTCCTTCACATAACCCGGTCCGAGAACTGCCGGGAAGAGCTTGAGGTAATCCGCCCCCGCGTGAATCGCGGTGAACGCCTCGCTCGCCGTGAAGAAGCCCGGAATGGAGAGCATTCCGAGCGCTTTCGACTCGCGGATCACAGCGGCGTCCGTGTTCGGGGAGATGATGAACCTGCCGCCCGCGGCATGAACGCCCCGGACGTCCCCGGGGGTCAGAACCGTTCCGGCTCCGACCAGCATCCGGCCTTCAGTGTGCTTGACGGCAATCTCGATGCTTTTGAGCGCGTTCGGGGAATTCAGCGGAATTTCGAGCAGACGGATTCCGTTTTTGTACAGAACGTCGCAGACCTGTTCGGTTTCTTCCGGCGTGATGCCGCGCAGAATCGCGATCAGCGGACACTCTTTCATCAGAGATTCAAAATCCATTTTCAAAACCTTTCGTTACGGGCGCATGAACGCGCCGCCGTTGATGTTCAGCACTTCGCCGGTGATGAAGCCGGAACGCATCATATTGATTCCTGCTTCGGCGATTTCGGCGGGAGATTCCCCGCGTCCGAGCGGAATGGTCGCCTTCTCTCTGGCAAACGCTTCCGGAGAGAGGCGCTCCGAAACGAGCTTCGTCATGATGAGTCCCGGGGCGAGAACGTTCGAGGTGATGCCGTACGGCGCGCCGAGGTTCGCAAAACCGCGGCTCATGGCGTGCATGGCGGATTTCGCCGCCGCATAGGAGAGCATCCGTTCGTTCGCCGGCTGGTACGCCCAGATCGACGAGATGTGGAGCATGCGTCCCCAGCCTTTTTTCTTCATGTTCTCAAGCGCGAATTTCCCGCAGAGATACGCGCCTTTGAGGTTGACGGACATGACCTGATCCCACCAGTCGCCGTCGGAAACGTCCGCGCCGCGCTTGTAGGGGTCGATGCGCGCGTTGTTGACAAGAAGGTCGACTCCGCCGATTTTTTCGAACATCGCCTTGACCGATTCCTCGCTGGAAATATCGCACGGGAGCGCAATGCCTCCGACGTCCGCGGCGACCTGTTCCGCCGCTTCGCGTCCGTGAGCGTAGTTGACGAAGACGCGGCAGCCGAGTTCCGCGAATTTGTGACAGAACGCCTCGCCGAGTCCGCGCGAACCGCCGGTGACGAGTACGGTTTTGCCTTTGAAATCATCCATGGTGAAAAGTTCCTTTCATTACCAGTCGCAGACTGCGCCGTCGGGACGGTAGAGCTGCGGAGTGTAGGGCGGAATTGCGGGGTGCGCCTTGCAGAGTTCTTCGTTGAGTTCGATGCCCCAGCCCGGTTTGTCGTTGAGTTTGATGTAGCCGTCTTCAACCTTGAGCGGTTCGGTGATGACTTCGTTGCGCCAGTCGTTGAGGAACAGCCGTTCCTGGATGAGGAAGTTCGGGATGATCGCGTCGAGATGCAGCGAAATGGTCGTGATGACGGGGCTCATCGGACCGTGCGGGGCGACGAATGCGTTGAACGCCTCCGCCAGACGCGCCGCTTTAAGCGCCGTGCCGAAGCCGCAGCTGTGTCCGATGTCGGGCTGAATGACGCTTGCGCAGTTGCGGGTGAGCAGGCGTTTGAATTCCGGCAGGAACGAGAGACGCTCGCCGGTCGCGATCGGGATGTTGACATGGGCGGCGACTTTGGCGAGCCCTTCCTCGTCTTCCGGCTGACAGGGTTCTTCGAAGAAGGTGAAGTCCAGCGGTTCGAAGATCTTGCCGATGCGGATGGCGAGGTCGGCGTCGTACCGTCCGTGTCCGTCGAACATGAGAAGAGCGTCCGGACCGATGGTTTCCCGGATGGTCTCCGCCGCTTTTGCAATTTTGCGGAGATTGCCCGGGTCATTCATCGGCCAGACGGGGAGGGCTAGGCTGAATTTGAATGCGTCGTAGCCCGCGGCCATGGCGAGCTGCGCTTTTTCGCGGATGACGACGGGGTCGAGCGAGCCGCCGCTCCAGCCGTTCACATAGACGCGCATTTTGTCGCGGCAGGTTCCGCCGAGCAGTTTGTAGACGGGCTGTCCGAGGCTTTTCCCGAGAATATCCCAGAGTGCGAGTTCCACTCCTGCGATGGCGCTGCCCTTGATGACGCCGCCCTTCCAGAAGAGTTGCTTGACCATCTTCTGCGTCAGGTATTCAATGCGGGTCGGGTCTTCGCCGAGAACCAGACATTCGATGTCCTTGAAGACGCCGAGAACGGAATTGTCGTGGCTTTCGAGCGTGGATTCGCCGAGCCCGCAGATTCCCTCGTCGGTATGGACCTTGACGAAGATGTAGTTGCGGCTGGAGAGCAGGCCGACGCCCGGGGTGGGGGCGCCGACGAGGATGGGTTCAATTCTTGTGATTTTCATGTGCGGGCCTCAGCGTTTGACGCGTCCGGAGCCGGAGCCGTTCATAAGGGAGACGACTTCATCTTTGGTTGTGTAGTTGTAGTCGCCCTTGACGGAGTGCTTCAGGCAGCTTGCCGCGACGGCGAAGCGGATCGCCTTGTCGGGAGCGTTGAACTCGTCGCCGGAGAGCGCGAAGATGAGTCCGGCGCAGAAGGAGTCGCCGCCGCCGAACCGGTCGACGATGTTGCGGATTTCGTAAGGAGCATATTCTCCGTTTGCATTGAGCGGAGCGAAGAACGCCTTCCCGGAGGCTTTTTCATAGAGCATCCCGCCCCAGTTGTTGTGGTCGGCGGAGTAGCTTTCGCGGAGGGTGATGGCGATGAAGGAGCTCTTCGGAAAACGCTCGCCGAGCTTGCGCGCGACTTCGCGGTAGCCGTCGATGTTGATTTTGCCGCTTTCGACGGAGGAGCCTTCGGAGACGATGCCGAAGACGTCGGAGGCGTCCTCTTCGTTGCCGATGATGACGTCGGCGAATGCGACGATCTGTTCCATGCATTTTTTCGCGAGTTCTTTCGGAGCGGTTCCGGGTTCCCAGTTCCAGAGTTTCTTGCGGAAATTGAGGTCGCAGGAGATGCGGATTCCGTGTTCGGACGCGAACTTCGCAATGGCGAGCGTTGAGCGGAAAGCCTTTTCGCTGAGCGCGGGCGTGATGCCGCTGATGTGCAGATGGCCGACATTCTCAAGCATTGCCGCGAAATCGTAATCTTCCGGTGCGCTTTCGGAGATGACGGAGTGTTCGCGGTCGTAGACGACGTTGGAGCCGCGCTGCGCCGCGCCGTGCTCCGCGTAATAGACGCCCATGCGTCCCTGTTTCGTGTAGCGGATGCGGTCGACGTCCACGCCGAGTCCGCGAAGCTGGGTTGCGAACGCGTTGCTGACCGGGTTCACGGGCAGAGCCGTGAGATAGCGTGATTTCGCTCCGAGAATTGCAAGCGAAGCGCAGACGTTGGCCTCGCCGCCGCCGTAGGTGGCTTCAAGCGTGCCCGGCAGCGCCTGGGCGAAACGGGTTTTCCCCGCCGGAGCAAGACGCAGCATGACTTCTCCGAATCCCGCGATGAATTTTTCCATAAGTCGATCCTTTCTTATTTTATGAGAAT
>URNE01000105.1 GCA_900549045.1 uncultured bacterium
CGGGCGTAGCTCAGTGGTAGAGCATCACGTTGCCAACGTGATGGTCGAGGGTTCGAATCCCTTCACCCGCTCCATTTTTTTGATTGCACTCAAGCGGGCGTAGCTCAGTGGTAGAGCATCACGTTGCCAACGTGATGGTCGAGGGTTCGAATCCCTTCACCCGCTCCATTTTTTTGATTGCACTCAAGCGGGCGTAGCTCAGTGGTAGAGCATCACGTTGCCAACGTGATGGTCGAGGGTTCGAATCCCTTCACCCGCTCCATTTCACCTCCTTTCAATGCCTCTTCAACGGTCTTTAGCGGCGTGTCGGTCACTTTCCGTTTCATCGCTGATTCTTCTGTTTTTTGCCTCATCTATGGCAAATATCGTCGATGAACCGTTTTTTTGACCTGTAAAGTATATAAAAAAACGGACTTGCCGTTGCGGCAAGTCCGTTTTCAGGGAAATCAGGAATTCCGATTACTTGTTGATGTCGAGCAGTTCAACTTCAAAAATCAGCATCTGGTCGGGACCGATGAGCTGACCTGCGCCGCGTTTGCCGTAGGCGAGGGCGGCGGGAATGAAGAGTTTGAACTTGCTGCCGACCTGCATGAGCTGCAGAGCTTCGGTCCATCCGGCGATCACGCCGCCGACCGGGAAAGTCGCGGGCTCGCCGCGCTTGACGGAGCTGTCGAACACCGTGCCGTCAGGGAGCGTTCCGGTGTAGTGAACGGTGACGGTGCTCTCTTTGGTCGGTTTGTCGCCGCTGCCCTGCTTGAGGACCTTGTACTGGAGTCCGGAAGCGGTGGTGACGACGTCTTTGTCCTCTTTGTTTCTGGCGAGGAATTCGGCTTCCTGTTTCTGGTTTTCCGCGCCGGCCGCGGCGGCCTGTTTTTCGGCCGCGGCGCGGAGTTCCGTCTGGAATTTGCGCATGAGTTCCATGAACTCCTGTTCGCCGACCTGCGGTTTTTCGCCGTTGTACATGTCGGTGATGCCCGCGATTGCGGCTTCGAGGTTGATTTCAACCGGAAGCTTCTTGAAGGACATTCCGATATCCATTCCGAGACAGTAGCTGGTCTTGTCGCTGTCGTTCTGAAGATTTGCCATTATTGTTCCTTTTGTTTGGGTTCGTATACCATACTTGCGATTGGCGCGGATTCAAGCCGCGTTTCCTTTTTTCAGAGAAATCTTCCGGTGCGGCTTTCCGGATTGGCGCGGATCTGTTCCGGCGTTCCGGCGGCGACGATGCGCCCGCCCTCAGTTCCGCCGCCCGGTCCCATGTCGATGATGAAGTCCGCACTGCGGATGACGTCGAGATCATGCTCAATGACAAGAACCGTTGCGCCGCTGTCGATCAGTCTCTGGAAGACCGCGAGGAGCGTGCGGACGTCCAGGGGATGTAGCCCGATGGTCGGTTCATCAAAAACGAAAACGGCGTCGGATTGACTGCGCCCCATTTCGCTGGAAAGTTTGAGTCTCTGAGCTTCGCCGCCGGAAAGCCGTGGTGTCTCCTCTCCGAGCGTCAGATAGCCGAGACCGAGTTCCCGGAGCGTGTTGAGGCGTTGCCGCACAAGTTTCAGGCCGCCGCAGATTTTGTGGGCGGAATTGATGTCCATGTCCATCAGTTCGGGAAGTGAGACGGAGCCGGTTTCGAGAGGCAGCCGCACAGTGTCCGCCTCTTTCGCATAGCGCGAGCCGCGGCAGTCGGGGCAGGGGATTTGGACATCGGGAAGAAACTGCACGTCGAGGCTGATCTCCCCTGTTCCGTCGCAGGCAGGACAGCGCAGTTTCCCGGTGTTGTAGGAGAAATCTCCGGCTTTGAATCCGCGCGCTTTGGCGTCGGGCGTTTTCGCGAAGATTTTACGCAGTTCATCATGAACATTCGCATAAGTTGCGACGGTGGACCGGACATTGATTCCGATCGGCGTGGCGTCGATGAGCTTGACCTGGCGGATGCCCTCTGCATCAATCGCCCGCACGTGTCCGGGCAGACGTCCGCCCGCGATTTTCGCTTCGAGAGCGGGAATGAGGCTTTCCAGAATGAGCGTGGTTTTACCCGAACCGGAAACGCCTGTGACAACGGTCAGCCGCCCTTTGGGAATATCCGTTTCCAGCGGCTGAACGGTGTGGATCGCTCCGGTGGAAAGGCGGATGCGTCCTTCGCGGAACAGCTCCGCTTCCGGTGTGCGGATACGCGGCGGAGGGGTGGGGACGCCGGAGAGAAACGGTCCGATCAGGGACCGGGGGTTCTTTTCAATTTCCGCAATTGATCCCTCCGCGAGAACGCGTCCGCCGTCGGCTCCGGCTTTGGGGCCCATTTCAATCATCCAGTCGGCTTCCGCGAGCACCTGGGCGTCGTGGTCGACGAGAATGACGGAGTTGCCGTCCGCAATCAGATCGTGCATGACGCCGGTCAGGCCTGCGATGTTTACGGGATGCAGACCGATGGAGGGCTCGTCGAGAACGTAGAGGACTCCGGTCGTCCGGTTGCGGACTGCGCGCGCGAGCTGCATCCTCTGCCGTTCTCCCGTGGAGAGCGTGGCGGAGGCGCGGTCGAGTGTCAGATACCCGAGTCCGAGATCAAGCAGGCGGCGCGCCGCATCGTGGAAGGATTCACAGATGTTCTCCGCCATTGTCCGCATCGGCGCGGGCAGGGAGGCTGGAACTTCGCGCACCCAGGCGGAAAGTTCGGAAAGAGTCATGCGGCATGCCTGATCGAGCGGAATTCCGCGCACGAGCGGCGCACGGGCCGCGGCGGAAAGACGGCTGCCTCCGCACTCCGGGCAGAGCTCCTGCTTGAGGAAGCGTTCGACGCGTTTCATGCCGCTTTCGTCCTTGACTTTCGCAAGGGCGTTTTCCACGGTGCGGACGGCGTTGTAGTAGGTGAAATCGAGTTCGCCGGCGGTATCGGAATTCTTCGCCTTGTAGAAAATGTGTTTTTTGACGGCGGGGCCGTTGAAGACAATGTCGCGCTCCTTTTCGGTGAGTTCGGAGAACGGGACATCGGTGCGGACGCCCATTGCGCGGCAGACGTCGGTCATGAGCGACCACATCAGCGTGTTCCAGGGGGCGACGGCTCCGTTGTCGATGGAGAGCGATTCATCGGGAACGAGCGTCGCGCGGTCAACTGTCCGCACAACCCCGGTCCCGTCGCATTTCGGACAGGCTCCCTGACTGTTGAATGCGAGCTGTTCGGCTGAGGGCGCATGGAACTTTGCTCCGCAGACTGGACAGCGGAGTTCCCGTTCCGCCGCGACCGCGAGGGTCGGTTCCAGGCAATGTCCGTTCGGACAGCGGTGGCTAGCGAGACGCGAGAACATCAGACGGAGGCTGTTCAGCAGTTCCGTTCCGGTTCCGAACGTGCTGCGGATTCCCGGAACGCCCGGCCGCTGATGGAGCGCAAGCGCGGCGGGAACATAGAGCACTTCGTCGACGACGGCTTTTGCCGCCTGGGTCATGCGGCGGCGCGTATAAGTCGAGAGGGCTTCCAGATAACGGCGCGAACCTTCCGCATAGAGTACTCCGAGCGCAAGGGACGACTTTCCCGAACCGGAGACTCCGGAGACCGCGACGATTCTGTTCAGCGGAATGTCGACGTCGATGTTCTTCAGATTGTGAACGCGTGCGCCGCGAACCTTGATGCGGTCGACCATCAGTAAAGCTCCCAGGGAACGGACCGCATTTCGTAGTTGTCCCAGCCGTTGTGTTCGTAGAACACCTTCATGAGGAAGAGTCCGGCGGCGGGGGCGGTGTCGCGCGCGCAGGAACGGTTGCGCATCTCGAGCATTTCCGGCACGATTTCGGGCGGCAGACGGTTGCGTCCGATCTCCGCGAGCACGCCGACCATGCTGCGCACCATTTTGTAAAGGAAGCCGTCGCCGATGAAATGGATGCACTTGAGCGGACCGCATTCGTAAATTTCGGCGCGGATGATTGAGCGGACCGGGTCGTCGTATTTCTTCGATTCGACGGCGAAACTGGTGAAATCGTGCGTGCCTCGGAGGCTGTCGAGGGCGGTCTGAACGGCGGCGATGTTCTGAAAATCGAAGAGCCGCCAGCTCCAGCGCGAGGTGAACGGATTGACTTCACCGCTGTTGATGACATAGACATAGGATTTGCCTTTTGCGGCGAACCGGGCATTGAATTCGGGCGGAACGACTTCTACGGAACGGATGCGGATATCGTCTGGGAGCAGACGGTTCATCGCCTTCAGGATTTTCCAGTCGGGGATGTTGCGGCGTTCCGGCGCGCGGAAGGAGGCGACCATGCCGAGCGCGTGAACGCCGGAATCGGTGCGGCTGCTGCCCTGAATGCGGATCGGAATATTGCCGAAAAGGCGTCCGAGCCGCTCTTCGATTGCCTGCTGGACGGCGAGACCGTTTGGCTGAGTCTGCCAGCCGTGGTAGTTTGTGCCGTCGAAGGCGATTTCCATTTTGAACGTGAGCTGTTCTTCCATTTCAGTCCCGGATGGTGATGATGCGGCGGTTCTCATCGTCGGTGTGCGCGATTTCGATGTTGACTGCATCCGGCGGGTAGAGATCTTCCGCGCGTTCCGGCCATTCGATGAGAGAGATTGCGTTCGGCGCAAACAGGAAATCGTCAATTCCGAAAGCGAGCGCGGCGTCCGAATCGCTGATGCGGTAGAGATCCATGTGGTAAAGCATCTTTCCGCTGCCGTAGGGATATTCCTGAACGATGGTGAAAGTCGGGCTGGAGACGGGGTCTGTGATGCCGAGTCCGCGTGCGAATCCGCGCGTGAACGCCGTCTTGCCCGCTCCGAGGTTTCCGCGCAGGAGAATGATGGTTCCGAGCTTGGTTCCGGACGCGATCCGCGCCGCGAGCGCCTCGGTTTCCTCGGGAGAGTGCGTGTCAAACTGTTTCATGGAAATGATCGAATCCTTTCTTTGTCAAAACCGGGAGTCCCGAAATATTTCCGGGTATTCCCCGCGTGAATTTACCCATTGGCGTCAGATGCGGAAAGGCTCTGCGGAGCGTTTCCGCCGCATCCGGAGCAACGGCGCAGATCAGTTCATAGTCCTCGCCATCGCAAAGCGCGTCTTCCACTGTCGCCCCGGCGCGGAGCGGAATGGCGGTGCAGTCGAATTCCAGCGCAAGGCCGGAGGCGAGCGCCATTCTCCGCGCATCTTTCAGCAGACCGTCGCTGACGTCCATCATCGCATGAACCGCTTCGCACTGCCCGAGAAACTGTCCTTCGCGCAGACGCGGCTCAAAATCCAGATGATGCCCGGTTTCGAAGGAGCAGCCGTAGCGTCCGGTTCCGCAAAGCAGATCTCCCGGACGCGCCGTGCGCCGGAGCTTGACGGTTCCGGGGGCGGAATAGCCGAAAATGGAAAGCGTGAAAACTGCGCCGGGCGCGGGGAGCGAGGAGACGTCGCCGCCGACCACGCACATCCCGTATTTTGCGCACGCCTTCTGCACGCCGCGGTGAAACGCCGCGAGGAATTCGGGAGAAAGCGGGTTCATGGTTGCGGTCAGCATGGCGTATGCGGGTGTGCCGCCCATCGCGGCAATGTCGCTGACGTTTCGTTTCACGAGTTTCGCCGCGATGCGTTCCGGTGTTTCTCCGGGCAGGAAATGGACGGATTCCGCCACTTGATCGACTGCCGCGAGAAGCAGAAGTTCCGAATCCGGAAGATGAATGACGGCGCAGTCGTCGCCGGGACCTTCCGCAACTTCGGGGCGTTGCGGAAAAACGGTTTTCAGATCCGCAACGAGCTTTTCCTCATCCATGACCGTTACACTCTTTCCACGAGAAATCTGGAGGGATCGAGCGGTTTGACGAGGCGTACCAGCGTTCCGGTAGGCAGTTCTTCATCGGCGACCGCCGTGACTTCGCGGGTCTCTCCGCGCACGGCGACGGTCACTTTCCCGCTGGCAGAGCGTCCGGCGGGAATGGTCATGTAGACTGTCCCGTGGAGTCCAGCCATGTCCTGTGCGGAGATGTTTCCGGAGTGCTGGAGTTTAAGCATGATCCAGACCGCGAGCGCGGTAAGGAACATGGCGAAAAGCCCGATGAGGAGGGCTGCGAGGAATCCGAGCCAGCCGTGATGTCCCCAGACGACTCCGACCCAGCCGAACATCGTGACGAATGCGAAGATGGATTTGATGCTGATGAACTGGAAGTCGGTGAATCCGGTGTCGATGTGTTCGAGCGTGTCAAACGTGCCGTCCGGCGCGGTGTCGGGTGAATCGACGCCGCTGATTTCAAACGAGGAGAATATGAGCGAGACAAGGAAGAAGATTGTTCCGCCGACCGCCGCACACCAGTAGAGCGTCATGGCGATGTCGCCCGCAAGAAAAGTTCCGATGCCGTGCACTGTTTCCTGAATCATAGTCACCTCCGTTCAGTGTCTGAACATGAAATAAACGGCTCCGGTCAGGCAGAGCGCGGCCCAGACATAGTCGAGCTTGAATCCCTCCTTCATGTAGAGTATGGAGAAGGGAACGAAGACCGAGAGCGTAATCACTTCCTGCATGATCTTGAGCTGAGCGAGCGTAAGCCCTCCCGCATATCCCATCCGGTTCGCGGGAACCTGGATCAGATATTCGAACAGCGCGATTCCCCAGCTCACGAGCGCCGCGATGTACCATGGCTTGGCGGACATGTCCTTCAAATGTCCGTACCAGGCGAACGTCATGAACAGATTGGAGCAGACCAGCAGAAGTCCGGTAGTAACTATAACAGGCATATTTATTTTTTCAAGCCTTTTTGATCTAAAAGATTTAAACTTGTCAGGAGATCCGACGCCCGCTGCAGGGCGGGATCCGATTCCGGGGGCTTCTCCGGTGTTTTCTCCGGATTTTCCATCTTGATTTGCGGTATGATTTTTTCGTATGGAACGTCTGCCGAGCCTTCCGGCGGACGTGGCAGGAGCCAGCGGCGGGAGCCGATGCCCGCCAGTTCGCGCGGATAGGGGCGTCCCGCCGTCGGTTCGCCGATCCCGATTCCGCGATGCGCCGCAAACAGCTTCGATACCAGAATTTCCGCCGCGCCGCAAGTCTTTGAACTTAAAAGAACCGCAGTATGAATCGGCGGTTCCGCAAGCAGTTTTTCGAACGCATTGCTGTCCCAGATCCCTCCGGCGCAGTTGCGGAGATCGAGGATGAGGCCGCTTCCGTTTGCCGCGTCGCGGTAAATGCGGTGCAGTTCACGGAAAGCGTTGGCGCTGAGAATGTAGATTCGCAGACAGCGTGTTCCGTTCCGCTGAGCGGGCACGGAGAAATCCTGTGCGGTTTTCTCTTGCGATGGAACGGGTTCCGGCTTTTCCGCCGGTTCGATTCCTCTGCGCAGAACATGCATGGCGGCGGCAAGCGCGCGTTCCGCATCCCGCCGCTGGGCGAGAAGGCCAAGCTCGTGTGCATCCCGACCTCGTCGGGCACTGGTTCGGAGGTGACGCCGTTCGCCGTGATCACCGACCACAAGACCGGATACAAGTACC
>URNE01000106.1 GCA_900549045.1 uncultured bacterium
CGCCGCCGCCTGCAAGCTGGTCGGCGCCGCTCCCGAACAGGTCCACCTGAACGACCTGATCGCGGGCAGGCACAAACTTGAGGAGTATCAATTCCTGGTCTTCATCGGCGGCTTCAGCTTCGGGGACCATCTCGGCAGCGGCACGGTTTTCGCGAACCGGGTCAAGTTCCGGCTTCACGACCAGCTTGAGAAGTTCGTCGCCGACGGCAAACTGGTGATGGGCATCTGCAACGGTTTCCAGACCCTGACCCGCCTCGGTCTCGTCCCCGCTCTTGATGGACAGCGCTTCACTCAGCAGGCGGCTCTCGCTCACAACGATTCCGGCGTCTTCCGTGACGACTGGGTGACCATGAAGGCAAATCCCGCCTGCAAATGTGTTTTCACCAAAGGCATTGACCTCATCCGCATGCCGATCCGCCACGGCGAAGGCAAATTTGTCGCATCGCCCGAATTCATCGACAAGATTGAAAAGAACAACCTCGTCGCTCTCCGCTACACCGACGCCGCCGGCAACAAGCCCGCCGGTTTCCCGGATAACCCGAACGGTTCGATCAACGACATCGCGGGAATCTGCGACACCACCGGACGCGTTTTCGGTCTCATGCCGCATCCCGAGGCGTTCCTCTCTCCGTTCAACGCTCCGGATTGGCAGACACAGAAGCTCGAAGGCCGTCTGCCGCAGTGGGGCGAGGGAAGAGTGATTTTCACCAACGCCGTCGATTACGTGAAGAACAATCTCTGAGATTGCCTGCCCGATGTTCAAACGGAAAGAACTGCTCTGTCTTGCGTTCGGCGTACTGCTGGGATTCGCAGTGGCCTTGATCGCCGGAGTTCTCTATCTGCGCGCAAACCTGATTCAGGAGATTCCGCTTGGACACGGCAGTTTTGAAGCTCTTGCGACCGGAGTTCCGCGCGCGGCGAAATCCGTCGACGGCTGGAGTGCGACCTCGGCGGGCTGCAATCTTCCGCGGACCCCGGACGGGCTTCCGCTTCAGTCGTTCCGTTTCTGCAATCCCGATTATGCGCGGGAGCTGCTGGAAAACGAGACGGAACGGCGGATTGCGGCGATTCTGCCCTGCGGGATCGCCTTCTGGCGCGGAAGCGACGGCATGGTGTACGCTTCGAAGTTGAACATGCCGCTGCTGGGACGTCTTCTGGGCGGAACGCCTGCATTCGTGTTTCCGCGCCGCATTGAACCGGATCAGCGCGAGATTCTGCGGAAAATCGCGAAAAATCTGCAGAATGCGGATGATTTTTTGACTGGACAGGTTGAAAAAATCAAATAGAATGCTACTTTTAAAGGAACAAAAAACCACTCATAATAAGGAGAAATGGTAAAATGGTTAAAATTCTGCACGACAGTGATGCGGATGCATCGGTTCTGAACGGTAAGACCGTTGCCGTGATCGGCTACGGAAGCCAGGGTTCCGCCCAGGCAAACTGCATGAGAGATTCCGGTGTCAATGTCATTATCGGTTCCAGACCCGGTCCGTCCGCCGACCGTGCCGCCAACGACGGCTTCCAGGTTCTGCCCTTCGACAAGGCTGCCGAACAGGCCGACATCATCCACATCCTTCTCCCCGATGAATACCACGGTCCGGTCTACAAGGAATTCATCGCCCAGCACATGAAACCGGGCAAGACCCTCAGCTGCTCCCACGGATTCAACATCGTGTTCGGCGAGATCGTTCCCCCCGCCGGCGTCGATGTAATCATGGTCGCTCCGAAGAGCCCTGCTACCGAAGAGCGCAAGGCGTTCCTCGCCGGCTTCGGCGTCCCCGGACTCGTCGCTGTCAAGCAGAATGCTTCCGGAAATGCTCTCAAGACCGCTCTCGCGATGGCCAAAGCCATGGGCTTCACCCGCGCCGGCGTTCTCGAATGCACCTTCGAACAGGAAACCTACGAAGACCTCTTCGGCGAACAGAACGTCCTCTGCGGCGGCTGCGTTGACCTGATGAAATATGGTTTCGAGACCCTCGTCGAAGCCGGATATCCCCCGGAAATGGCTTACTTCGAGTGCATTCACGAACTCAAGCTCATCGTCGACCTCATCTACGAGGGCGGCATCCAGAAGATGAACAAAGTCATCTCCAACACCGCTGAGTTCGGTGAATATTTCAACGGTCCCAGAATCATCACCCCGGATGTCAAAGAGCGCATGAAAGAATCTCTCAAGCGCATCGAATCCGGCGAATTCGCAAAGGAATTCCTCAAGATGATCCGCGAAGGCAAAGGCGAACTCCTCAAGGCAAAACGCGAAGAGCTCGGCAAGCACATCGCCGAGACCACCGGAGCCAAGATCCGCGCTCTCTTTGAACGCAAGGCCAAATAATCGGCTTCCGCATTCAGACCTGAAAGGCCGGCGCAGCAATGCGCCGGTTTTTTTTCACCGTTCACCCTCCTCCTTTTTCATGATTATCCGCGACAAGTCGTTCTACCGCACCTTCTTCGGGTTCTTCCTCATTCTGGTGTTCCAGAACATCATCCGCTTCGCCGTCAATCTGACCGACAACGTCATGCTCGGCTCCTACAGCGAAGCCGCGCTCGCGGGCGCAACCGCCGTCAACCATCTGCAGTTCGTGCTCCAGCAGGCGGTCATGGGGATCGGAAACGGACTTGTCATTCTCGGCACGCAGTACTGGGGGCAGAACCGTCCGGAGCCGATCCGCCGCCTTTCGTCGATCGCCATGTGGTTCGGTATCGCTGCCGGCGTCATCCTCTTCCTCGCGACCTGGCTCTTCCCGCGTCCGCTGATGCAGCTTTTCACGTATGATGAGACGATCATCGCGGAGGGTATGAAGTACCTTGAAACGATCCGCTGGTCCTACCTCTTCTTTGTGATCAGCGTCATTCTGACCGAAACTCTGCGCGCGGTCGAGGTCGTCCGCATTTCGCTCTACGTGGCGCTTGTCGGTCTTGTTGCAAACTTCGGAATCAACTTCGTTCTGATTTTCGGACGTTTCGGTTTTCCCGAACTCGGAATACACGGCGCGGGAATCGGAACCCTGACGGCGCGCATCCTGGAGCTCCTGACCGTGCTTTTCTTCCTCTGGAAGAAGGGCGGCATACTGAAACTCAACTTCCTTGCATACTTCCACATCGACCGCGTGCTGCTGCGCGATTTCGTCCGTGTTTCCATGCCGCTGATCATTGTTTCGGTGCTCTGGGGACTTTCCACCGCCGCGCAGACGATGATACTCGGACATCTTGACTCCATCGCGATTGCCGCCAACAGCGCCGCGAGCGCGCTTTATCTGACTTTGAAAGTCGCGATGATCGGTTCCTGCTCCGCCGCTTCCATCATGATCGGCAAGGCGATCGGACAGGGACGGATTGACGTCGTCAAGGATTACGCGCAGACTCTCCAGCTGATCTTCATCATTCTCGGAGTGATCTGCGGCGCGGTACTCTACACGTTCCGCGGACCGTTCCTGAGTCTTTACAATCTCTCGCCGGAAACCCTGAGGCTGAGTTATGATTTCCTGCTGATACTGAGCATTACGGGCGTCGGGACGTCCTATCAGATGCCGACGAACAGCGGCATCATCAGCGGCGGAGGCGATACGCGTTACATCATGTTCCTCGACATTGTCAGCATCTGGGGAATTGTGCTGCCTGTTTCGGCTCTTGGCGCGTTTGTTTTCGGCTGGAGCCCGTTTGCTGTGATGATTGCGCTGAACAGCGACCAGGTGTTCAAGTGCGTTCCCGCGTTCATCAAGGTCCGGACGAACACATGGATTAAGAAACTGACGCGGGCGGACGTATGACGGAGGATGAGTGGCGGATTCTGAAAGCGCGTCTGGCGCAGTCGAAGTTCCGTTCGCGCTTCCGTCTTTCTCCGCGGGATCTGCAGTATCTTACCGAGCGCGGTTTCGACACGGTCGCCGCGCAGTGTGCGACGTTCGTCCGGACCCGTTTAGCGCCTGCGGAGCCCCCGAATGACGGACGCCAGACGCCGATGCGCGGTCATCCTTGTTTCCCCGCCCAGCACGCGACCGGCTGCTGCTGTCGCGGCTGTCTTTTCAAATGGCACGGCATTCCCCCGGGCCGTCCGCTTTCGGAACAGGAGATAGACCGGATTGCGGAGATTCTGATGTTCTGGATTCGCGATCATTCCGCCGGAGTCTCCTCGCTCCCCCGCACCCCGGATTTGTTTGGCGGTCAGTAATCGTTACTCTTCCGCCAGTTCATTGAGTTCTGCGAGAAAACGCTCCGCGAGCGCGGCGGCGTCCCCGGAACTGCGGACGGATTCGGCGTAAATGCGGATGACCGGTTCCGTGTTCGACTGGCGCACAAGCACCCAGGAATCCTTGAATTCGATGCGGACTCCGTCGAGAAGAAGCGGTTCGCGGTCGGCATAGCGTTTTGCAACCGCGCGGAGCGCCTGATTTGCTCCCTGCGCGCTGCACGGCAGCTTGCGGACCGCTGAACAGTAATGCGACATGCCCGACATGATTTCCGAAACCGTTTTCCGGCTGAGCGCAAGTTCCTCAAGAGTCAGCGCCATCGCGGAAAAACTGTCACGGCAGGGATGAACTTCCGACCAGAGGATGCCGCCGCTTCCGCCTTCACAGCCGAACACCGCGCCGCGCCGGCGCATCTCCTCCGCAACGTTCACTTCGCCGACTTTGGAATAGAATACCGGAACGTCAAAGCGGGCGGCAAGATCGCCGAGCGCTTTTGTCGTCTGGATGTTCGCAACCACAGGCCCCCGGTTGCGCTGCAGAACCCGGAGTGCCGGAATCAGGGTGGAATACTGCTCGCCGAGGGCGCTGCCGCGTTCGTCTACCAGTGAAATGCGGTCGCCGTCCGGATCCTGCGCAAAACCGACTGCGCAGCCGTTGGCGGTCACCGTTTCGCAAAGCTTCTCCAAGTTTGCCGCCACAGGTTCCGGCGGACGGCGGAAAAGACCGTCCTTCTCATCGAAAAGCGGAACGACTTCGCAGCCGAGCGACTCCAGAAACTCTTTGGTGCAATAGGCGCCGACGCCGTTGCAGCAATCCGCGGCGACTTTCAGTTTCGCGGCGCGGATTGCGTCAACGTCGATACGGGAGCGGATCCGGTCCACATGAATTTTGAATGCGTCGTCAATGACCCCGATGCTCCGGTAGTCGGATTCTTCCACGGCGCCGTCCTGCGGCTGGTTGTACGTGTCAAGCAGAGCGTTCATGCCGCTTTCGGAGAGGAAAAAGGCGGAGGAATCAATGAATTTGAGAGCGTTCCATTCGGACGGGTTGTGGCTGGCTGTGATGGCGACCGCCCCCGCCGCATCGTAGTGGCGGACGACGATCTGAAGAGTCGGCGTAGGCACGATTCCCGCAAGCAGAACATCCGCTCCGGAGGCAAGAAGGCCGGCGGCGACCGCGTTTTCAATCATCACTCCGCTGGGACGCGTGTCGCGTCCGACGATGATACAGCCGCGTCCGGAAAAGTTGCCGAACGACGCCGCGAAATCCGCCGCGAGGGCGGGGGAGAGAGTTTCGCCGACGATGCCGCGGACTCCGCTGACGCCGACTTTCAGATTTCTGCGGACCGGTCTCATTCCGCCACCAGCCTTTCCACTGCGGCGCGGATGTGCATCAGCTTTGCGGCCGCGTCGCTCTGTTTTTTCCATTCCGTAATGATGCGCAAAATCGGTTCGGTCATGGACATGCGGACATGGAGCCAGCCGTCGGGCCAGTCGAACCGCAGTCCGTCCTCTTCCGTGAGTTTCGCATCGGGGAATATCGTGCGCAGGGCGCGCAGAACCGCATAGGCTTTGAACGAGTGGCACGGAAGCGAAACTTTGGTGATGTGCCAGCGCGGCAGTCCGCCCGCAAGTTCCGAGGAGCTCTGATTGCGCAGAGCCATTGTTTCGAGCGTCAGGAGCATGGCGGCGAATCCGTCGAATCCGTGAGTGCCGGAGGAGGCGACCGTTACGCCGCCGGAACCGTCGCCAGCGAGAACGGCACCGCGTTCAAACATCAGTTCGAGCGTGAAAGCCTCGCCGGTCTGTCCCTTGCAGACGGTCCCTCCGTATTTTTCTGCGACCATGTCGAGCGTTTTCGTGGAGCACCAGTTGGTCGCGATTTTTGCTCCGCGCGGAAGTTTGGAAAGGACGTTGTCGGCGGCGAGGGGGAAGGTGTATTCTTCGGAGAGCGTTTCGCCGGAATCCGTGACAACCGCCGTGCGTCCGACATCGCTGCTGAATACGAATCCGATATCCGCCCGGAGCGGCTTCATGATGGATTTGACCTGGGCGGAACTGCGCGGACGCGGTTCGGGGTCATGGGGCAGCGAGCCGGAGAGCAGATCGTTGATCGGCACCAGATCAAGCCCGAAGCGGTCTGCGAGCAGATGACTGAGAACGGAGCCCGAACCGTTGCAGAAATCCGCAACCACGCGGAACTTCCGGGATGCGATGGCGTCGGCGTTGACCAGCTTTGCAAGATCTTCCACGTAATCAAGCGCGATCTGCTGCGGTGCAACGGTGATTCTCCCCGTGTGGTTCCAGTCGGCGGAGCGGAAGACTCCGCCGTGGTAGATGTCGAGCATTTCCTGCGACTGGAGCGGAGTGAGGCAGGTGCCGCGCTTGGAGAACGGCATGACTGCGTTCCAGCCGCCCTGATGGTGTCCTCCGCCAATGAGCATGGCTCCGTCCAGACCCAGTTTTTTTACGGCAAAATGGAGAACCGGAGCGGGGCGGATTCCGAAGTCGACGACATTGCAGCCCGTCGCGAGAAGCCCGGCGAAACATGCGGATTTGAACATCGGCGACGAGGTGCGGGTGTCGATTGCCACGCCGACCGTTCCGCCGTCGAGCCAAGTCCCGAATGCCGAAGCGTATTTGATTGCGAGCTGAGCGGTCAGCGCCGAACCGACCGCACCGCGGATTCCGGATGGACCCAGCCTCAAAAATCTCATTTTCTGTCTCCTTGTCTGACACCGTAATATAGTTTAAAAGCGCGCGCGGGTCAAATCGAAAAGAAAAAATTTGCTTTTTTTGCGGAATGGTGTAAAATACCAGTAGGAAACTTCAATTCAAACGAAAGGATGTACGTATGAAACCTTCAATGCTTGCAATCTCCGGAGCCGCGCTTCTGTTTGCAGGAGCCTCGCTTTCCGCACAGCCGCCGCGTCCGCCGCAGCCTGGTCGTCCGGATGTCCGTCCGGCGCATCCGGCGAAACCGCAGCCGCCGCGTCCGAATCAGTGGAATCAGCCTGGTAAGCCGAAGCCGATGCCGAAGCCGCACCATGATGTTCGCCCCGGTCAGCCCGGCCGTCCGGACATGCGTCCGCTTCCACCGCCACCGCCGAAACCGATGCCGAAGCCGCACCGTGACGTCCGTCCGCTTCCACCGCCACCGCCGAAACCGATGCCGAAGCCGCACCGTGACGTCCGTCCGCTTCCACCGCCACCGCC
>URNE01000107.1 GCA_900549045.1 uncultured bacterium
CGGGATCCTCTTTTGCAGGGCATTTGTTTTTCGGGAAAAAGGAAAGTCTTATGTCGAAGTCAACACCGCCGCCGGGAACCAGCGATATTACACCCGAAGAGGCACCCACCTGGAGCTTCCTCGAAAACACCGCGAAAAAGGTCTTCTCCCTTTACGGGTACGGAGAACTCAGAACTCCGATCTTCGAATATACCGAAGTTTTCCAGCGCGGACTCGGCGACGAAACGGAAGTCGTCAAAAAGGAAATGTACACGTTTGAGGACCGCGGCGGACGCAGCCTCACCCTCCGCCCCGAGGGAACCGCCGGCGTCATGCGCTCCCTCTCCGGAACCGACGCACTCAACGGCGTGGAGCACCGCGTCTTCTACATCGGCCCCATGTTCCGCGGAGAGCGTCCCGCCGCCGGACGCCGCCGCCAGTTTCACCAGATCGGCGTGGAAAACGCTGGAAAAGTCTCGCCCGAACTCGACGCCGAGTGCATCTCCATGCTTGTTCACTACCTGAATGAAATCGGAATCACCGGGTTCACGCTTTACCTCAACACCCGGGGCGTCGCTTCCGACCGCCCCGCGGCGGAAAAGGCGCTGCGCGAATACTTCGCTCCGCACCTCGAACACATGTGCGACGACTGCAGGGAGCGTTTCGAGCGCAACATCTGGCGTATCCTCGACTGCAAACAGGAACGTTGCCGCGCCGTCATCGAAAACGCCCCCGATCCGGCGACGTTCTTCAGCGATGAATCCAAACTCTACTTCAAAAAAGTCTGCGACGCGCTCACCGCAATGGGCATCGACTACGTCGTCGAACCGCGTCTCGTCCGCGGACTCGACTACTACGTCCACACGGTTTTCGAGCTCACTCACCCCGGACTCGGCGGACAGACCGCCATCGCGGGCGGCGGACGCTACGAGCTGCGTCTGCCCGAATCCAGCAAACCGATCCAGGGGGTCGGATACGCGGCCGGAATGGAACGCCTCATCATGGTCCGCGAAGCGCTCGGACTCGCTCCGCTCCCGGTTGAACATCCGAAGATCTTCCTCGTTTCCATGGGTGAACAGGCACTGGCATTCAACATTGCGCTCGCGGCGAAACTCCGCAAGGCTGGCGTCATGACCGGAATCGAACTCGAAGTCAAGAGCCTCAAATCGCAGATGCGTTCCGCGGACCGCGTCAAGGCCGCCTGCACGCTCGTCGTCGGGGAAAGCGAACTCGCTTCCGGAAAGGCAAACCTCAAAAACATGGCGGATTCCTCGCAGAAGGAAGTCGCCCTCGATGCGGAAGCCATTGTGAAGGAACTCTGCTGAAATGAAGCGCGTATACAACGTCAACATTGAAGCACAGCATCCGCTTCCGACTCCGCAGGAAATTCACGCCGAACTGCCGCTCCGTCCCGAGATGGAGGACTTCGTTGCGCGCTCCCGCGAAACAATCGAAAACATCATTCACCGCCGCGACCGGCGCCTCCTTGTCGTCGCCGGACCGTGCAGCATCGACAACTACGACGCCGCAATCGACTACGCCGACCGCCTGAAGACGCTCGCGAAAAAGGTGGAATCGAAGTTCGTTCTCGTCATGCGCACCTACTTTGAGAAGCCGCGCACCACGATCGGCTGGAAGGGAATGGTCTACGACCCGGATCTGGACAAAACCTTCAACATCGAAAAGGGACTGCGTCTCTCCCGCAAACTGCTTCTCGCAATGGCGGAAAAGGAGCTCCCGACCGCGACCGAATTTCTCGATCCGATCATCCCGCAGTACCTCTCCGATCTCATCAGCTGGGCGGCGATCGGCGCGCGCACGACCGAATCGCAGACTCACCGCCAGCTCGTGAGCGGACTCTCCATGCCAGTCGGATTCAAAAACGCGACCGACGGTTCGATTCACATCGCCATCGACGCAATCAAGACGGCGTCCGCCAAGCACAGCTTCCTCGGCGTCATCAACGACGGACGCACCGGCGTGTTCCATACGAAAGGCAACCGCAACTGCAACATCATCCTGCGCGGCTCCGCAACCGCAACCAATTACGGGTCGGAGTACATCGCGTTCACGGAAGAACTGATGCGCAAGTCCGGACTGGAGCCTTCGATCATCATCGACTGCAGCCACGGCAATTCGCTCCGCAACCCGCTGAACCAGCCCGCCGCTTTCCGCGACGTCATCGGCCAGGTGAAGAACGGCGCAACCGCCATTGCGGGCGTCATGCTCGAAAGCTATCTCAAAACCGGCAAACAGCCTATGAAGAGCCGCGCGGAACTCACCTACGGACTCTCCATCACCGACGGCTGTCTCGGCTGGGATGAAACCGAAGCGCTGATTCTCGAACAGTACGCCGCGCTCTGACGCATCGCATAAAGACGAAACGGGCTTCCGCTGTTTTCTGTGCGGAAGCCCGTTTTCGTCTGAAACACCCGGTTTCAGAAAAGACCGCGTCCCCAGTTGAACTCCGAAACAGCTGTTTCGGAGTCCGCGGTCCGGAAATCGAAAATCCGTCCGCATGGAATTTCCGGCTCAATCGACATCGACACGGCAGGATGAAGAAGAGTCAGACAGCCCGACTTGCGCACAAGGAAACGCTCTCCGTGAACATCCGAAACGCTCCGGACATCCGCCACTCCGGCACGGGTCGCAAGCAGAACCGGACGCCCCGCGCAATAAATCTCAACCGGAACCGGTGAGCGGCGGACGAGTTCCTCCGCATCGCAGCGTCCGAGCTCGATCTGCGCGTGAACCGACGCTGCGCCGAGCGATGCGAGTTCCTGCGCAGCAAACACATTCGCGACCGGAAGCGGCGGAGCCGTCCGGATCACGATTCCGGAGAAGCGTTTCAGAATATGGAAATGGGAAAGAGACGTCGCGCGGAACACGCGGACCCCCGCCCGCACCGCCCGACCGATCTGTTCCGTCAGAGCCGGAAGCTCCGTTTCGGGCGTGAAAAACGGCAGAATGCACTCCCGCGCGGGATCCGGCGACGCGTTCAGCTCCTCCGCGACCACGTCGAATCCGCCCTCCGGAACTGCTCCGGGAAGAACAAATGCGGTTGTATGCACACGCTCCGGAACGGATGAGATCGCGTCATGTGCGCGAATCAGAGCCTCCGCTCTTGCCCGCGAACGGACACGGACGGTCTGTTCCGGGATTTCGCGGACAAGCCATTCCAGAACCGCGCGCTTAAGCGCTTTGAGATGATCTCGGCGGATGAAATACGAACCGTCGACAGCCGCTTCGATCTTTCCTGAAGCGAACGGGGATCCGGGCAGAACGCGGAACAGTTCCGCAAGCTCTTCCGCCGTGAACGGACGGTTCGACGCGGGTTCAGTCCGGACGGGATGCGTGAGAGTTGCGGATTCCGCCGAAACGGTCAGCTCCGAAGCGGAGAGATGAAGCCCGATATCCAGCATGGTTCCCTGAAGAGGAAGAGCGGCGCAGCGTTTTTCCATCGTATCGTGCGTTTCGCCGATGCGGTAGAGAATCCCGTTCGCGAAAATGTTCTTGTCACGGAACGGAATGCGGCAGAGCTGTCCGGGAAAGGCCTTTTTGACCGGACGGTTTCCGAGATAAAGTTCCAGCACCGTCAGAGCCTCGCCTTCATCGCCCGATGCGGACTGGACGCGGATGTTGTCGCCGATGTGCAGCCGCCCGGTCAGTTCCGCTTCAAAGGAATCGCGGAGAACGCGGCGGACGCGTCCGCAGAACTGTCCGACTCCGCCGGGGGCGTCCGGGCGGATCAGCTTTTTTGCGGAATCCGGCGTATAGAACCCCAGAGAACGCTCGCGCGAACAGGTGCGGTCGAGCAGGTCGAACACCTCCTCTTCCGGCGCGCCGTCGAGCGCTTTGCGGTAGGCGGAAACGACATTCGCCACATAATCCGCCTTGCGGAGGCGTCCCTCGATTTTGAGCGATGCGATGCCGAGTTCACGGAACTTCGGAATCAGGGAAATCGCGGCGAGGTCGCGCGTGGAGAGATAGAAAGCGTTTTTTGCGCGGTCGGAACGGAAAAGTCTGCGGCAGGGCTGCTTGCAGCGTCCGCGGTTTCCGCTCGCGCCGCCAAGCCACGACGAGAACAGGCAGGTTCCCGAAAGACATGCGCAAAGAGCGCCGTGGACAAAGACTTCGAGTTCAATCGGAGATTTTTTCGCAATCAGTTCGAGTTCATTCATCGTGATCTGCCGTTCCAGAATCACCCGTTTTGCGCCCATCTCCGCAAGCATTGCGACGGCTTCCGAATCATGAAGCGCCATCTGCGTGGAGGCATGAATCGTCAGCCCTGGAAAGAACTCGCGGATCATCCGGAGCACTCCGGCGTCCTGAACGATCAGAGCGTCGGGACGGAGCGCATCCAGTTCGGCGAGCGAATGCGCGGCATCCTCGATCTCCGACTCCTTGACCAGCGTATTGAAGGTGACATAAACCCTGCGTCCGATTTTCCGCGCATAGGCAATCAGGCGGGACATGTCGTCGCAAGAAAAGTTGTCGCCGCGTTCCCGCGCATTGAATTTTTTCATTCCGCAGTAAACGGCGTCCGCGCCGGCGTCAAACGCGGCGAGCGCGACGGGAAGCGAGCCCGCGGGGGCAAGAAGTTCAATCGGATCCGGCATGAGGAATACTTTCTGTAAGAGATTTATAAAATCCGCGCTTCAAAAATCAGCATCGTAATGTCATCCGCCTGCGGCACGCCCTCGGTGAAGGCGTCGAGACGGTCCATCATCACGCGGAGCTTGTCGTTCAGCGGCTTGAGCACGAAATTTGCGGAGTTGAGCGTATCCAGCAGACGCGCCTCGCCGAAGAGTTCGCGGCGGCTGTTGACCGCCTCGGTGACGCCGTCGGTGTAGCAGAAAATGCGGTCGTTGCGGGAGAGACGGACGCGCTGCGTGCGGCAGACTTTGCCCGGCACCACGCCGAGCGCGAACCCTTGGTCGGTCGGAAGCGGTTCGTACATTCCCCGGTTGCGGCGGATGAACGGGGGATTGTGTCCGCCGTTCACATAATCCAGCGTTCCGGTGTTCAGATCGTACACGGCGTAAAAGAGGGTGACGAACATGCAGGCGTCGTTGTGCTCGCAAAGCTTGTCGTTTGCGCGGGCAAGGACTTCATGCGGTTCGCAGCCGCCCATCGCAAATGATTTGAGGATTGTGCGGGCGCGCATCATGAACAGCGCGGCGGGAATGCCCTTGCCGGAAACGTCGGCGATCAGGAATGCGAGTTTGTCGGAGCCGATGCGGAAGAAATCGTAGAAGTCGCCGCCGATCTCCTTTGCGGAACGCGTTTCCGCGCAGAGGTCAAGCGAATGAAGGAGTTCGGGAAACGGCGGAAACACGCAGGGGAGAATGTTGCGCTGAATCTGCGACGCCAGTTCGAGTTCCCCCTGAATGCGCTGCCGCTCCGCCCCTTCCCGCGCGGAACGTTCCACATACTCCTGAAGGTTGTCCGCCATCTTGTTGAACGTTTTCGCCAGAAGCCCGATCTCGTCCTGCCGATCCTCCGGGACACGCACGGAGAGACCGCCCTGTCCGAGCCGCATGGCCTCGCGGATCAGCTTTTTGATCGGGGCGTTGATGAAGCGCGACACCATCCAGTACGCGCCGTAAAGCATCATCAGGGAGAAGATGACGTAGAGCGAAATGAAAATCATATTGCTGAATTCAATCAGCGAAAACATCTCGTCCGCGGGGACCTGCACGGAAAAGATCATGCCGTTGTTGAGACGGCGCGCAAACACGTAGAACTCCTCCCCGCCAATCCGGAACCGTTTCTCAAGGACTTCGGTCTGCGAGGCGTCCGAGATACCGGAATACCACGGCAGAGTTTTCAGCGAACGCCCGGTCATGGCGCGTCCCTGCGCGGTGAGCATGGTGTTCGCCAGAATACTGCCGTATTCCGGAGCGCACAGCAGAATGAACGAACCGGGAGTGGGACGGATCTTCGCCAGCTCCGAAACGACGCTCCGCATCTTCCAGTCGAGCGACGCCAGACCGAGAAAGACGTTTTCCGCGCTGCAGATCGGGGCCGTGACGGTGATCATCTGCGCCTGCGTCTCGTCAGCGTAGTACGGCGGCGACCAGCGGAACTGACAGCGCCGGAGCGCGGCAGCCTTCCCGAGCCGGTACCAGGGCTGATTGTGATAATCGTATTCGGCGGAGTTCCGCTGCGGCTCGTAAACGAGTCCGCGCGAAGGCGAGGCGCTGACATAGAATCCGACCCGCCGTTTCAGCGGATTGAAGCGAAACGGCTCGAACCAGATTCCGCCGCCGGAAGCCTGAACGAAATTCGGCATCATCTCCAGAAGAATGGATTTGCCGCGCAGGGCGTTGTCTCGGGCGTAGGAATGATAGGCGCGTCCCGCCGCGGCAAGCCCGGCGGCGTCCTGTTCCATGACGGCGATAACACGGTTGAGGCGTTCACTTTCAAAAAGTACGCGCGAGACGAGCGCCTCCGTGCGGAGGCGTTTGTAGTTCGCTGTCGTGATCTGCGAATAAACGATGAACGCCGTGCAGAGGATGATCAGAAACGAGATCACGATAAGCAGAATTTTTCCCCGTATTGAACGCATGCCTCTTTCCTTGAATTGGTAATAATGTAGCATGAAAAGAGAAGGTTCCACTGCCGATTTCAAGTTTTTCCGTTTTTTCGTTCATCCGGAACCGCGGATCCCTTGAAAAACAAACGCTCCGTGCTATGTTATCTTCCGCAGAAAAACAACAGGAGTTTTTATCATGATAAAAAGTCTTTTTGCCGCTCTTTTCAGCGCATTTCTGTTCTGCGGAATGCTTTCCGCAGATGAAACACCCGCGATCTCCATTTTCGGAGACAGCTATTCAACCTTCGAAGGCTCGATTCCGCAAGGCAACGCCATCTGGTACTTCAATGCCCCGAAAAACCAGAACGATGTCTCCAAAGTGGAACAGACCTGGTGGCATCAGGCAATCGCGCTTCTCGGCGGCAGACTTGAGAAGAACGAATCCTATTCCGGCTCCACCATCTGCAACACCGGGTACGACAAAAAAGATTTCAGCAAAATCTCCTTCCTCGCCCGCCAGGGATGTCTCGGCAAACCGGATATGATTCTCATCTGCGGAGCGACCAACGACAGCTGGGCCGGAGCCCCCATCGGCGAATACAAGTACAGCAACTGGACCGCGCAGGACCTCTACTCCTTCCGTCCCGCCCTCGCAAAGCTCTTCAGCGATCTGAAACGGAACTACCCCGGCGCCAAAATCTATTTCATTCTCAACTCGCAGCTCTCCGCTGCAATCAACGAATCGGTCCACACGGTCTGCGCACATTGCAATGTTCCCTGCATTGACCTCAAGAACATCGGCAAGCAAAAAGGTCATCCGGATATCGCCGGCATGAAGGCAATAGCGGAACAGGTCGCGAAATTTGTCAAAA
>URNE01000108.1 GCA_900549045.1 uncultured bacterium
CATTTGGCGGAATTGCACGGTCCGTTTTTTATTTTCTGAAAAAAAAGACTTGCTTCATCCGGGAGCGAAGTTATATTAGATGCAAAAACGAAAGGCCTCCTATGAAAACCGTTCTCGAACGTCTGCTTGATTACTGCTCCTTTGATACCCAGTCCGATGAAACGACCGGAACTCATCCTTCGACCGCGAAACAGCGCAAGCTCGCGGAACATCTTGCGGAAGAGCTGCGCGCGCTCAAACTCGAAAACGTGCGCGTGACTCCCGAATGCCACGTCTGTGCGGAGCTGCCCGCCACACCCGGATACGAACACGCCGACGCCCTCGGATTCATCGCGCACATGGACACCTCCGACGGCGCAAGCGGGGCAAATGTCCGTCCGCAGATCATCAAAAACTGGGACGGCTCGACCATCCGCCTCGGCAGCTCCGGACTGGAACTCAACACAACACTCTACCCGTTCATGAAAGAACTCATCGGACACACACTCGTCACGACCGACGGCACGACTCTGCTCGGAGCCGACGACAAGGCGGGCATTGCGGAGATCATGACCGCCGTCGAAACCGTTCAGACGCAAGAACTTCCGCACGGACCGCTCCGCATCGCCTTCACTCCGGACGAGGAGATCGGGGAAGGACCGGACTTCTTTGATGTTCCCGGGTTCGGAGCGAAGTATGCCTACACGATCGACGGAGGAGCGGCAAACGAAATTGAATTTCAGAACTTCAACGCAGCCGAAGCGAAAATCTTCATCCGCGGACGCTCCGTGCATCCAGGCTCCGCAAAAGGAATCATGATCAACGCGCTCAAAGTCGCCATTGAATTCGACAATATGCTTCCGGCGGAAGAAGTTCCCGCAATGACCGATGGATTCCAGGGATTCTACCACCTGATGAAATGTTCGGGAACAGTCGGCTCGGCGGAACTTCAGTACATTCTGCGCGACCACGATGAGAGCGCGTTCAACCGCCGCAAAAACAGAATTCACGGAATCGCCGAAACGCTCAACAGAAAATACGGAGCGGGAACCGTCACGGAGGAAGTCCGCGAACAATACCGCAACATGGAGGAAGTCGTCCGGAAGCATCCGTTCCTGATTGAACTGGCGAAACGCGCGATTTCAGACGCCGGGCTCACTCCGGCCATCGTCCCGATCCGCGGGGGAACCGACGGCGCCCGGCTTTCGTTCATGGGGCTCCCCTGTCCGAATCTCGGAACCGGCGGCTACAACTTCCACGGAGAGAGCGAATTCGCCGACGTCAACGGCATGGAATGCGCGGTCAGAACAATTCTGAATCTGGTGAAGGCGTTCGCGGAACGCTGAAATCAGTTTTCCGCGCGCTGGAAGAAAAGCTCGACCATGCGGGTGCGGGGACCGTCATACTCGCAGAAGTAGATTCCCTGCCACGTGCCGAGATGCAGCTCGCCGTTCACGACCGGGACCGCAAGGGAAAAACCGGTCAGCATCGCTTTCAGATGCGCGTCGCTGTTGCATTCGCCGTGACGGTAAAACGGCTCGTCGCGCGGGATCAGCAGCTTCAGTTTTGCAAGCAGGTCATGCTTGACGTCGGGATCGGCGTTCTCGTTGATCGTAAGTCCCGCGGTTGTATGCGGACAGAAAATGTGGCAGATTCCGCATTTCAGAGTCTTCGGAATCCGGGCGTTGACCATGGACGTAATGTCGATGATCTCATTGAACTGATGTGTCTGAACGGTGAATTCCATGGCTGTTCATCCTTTCCGGAATACGGCGATGTATTCCTGGTTTCCTTTCGGTCCTTTGATCTCCGACGGGGTGACTTCGAGGAAGTTCCACGCGAGCCGCTCCGTCGCAAAGCGTTTCACTTTTTCGACGCACGCGGCGCGGACGGCCTCATCGGCGACGACGCCTCCCGGGGGGACATCCGCGCGGTCCGCTTCGAACTGCGGCTTCACCAGGATGAACGCCCATGCGCCCGGCTTCATAACCGTGTCCGCGGCCGGCAGAATCTTCGTCGCCGAAATAAACGAAACATCCATCGCGACAAGATCGACGGGCTCCGGAATAATCGAGCGGTCGAGCGTGCGCGCGTTCACACCTTCCAGACAGACCACGCGCGGATCATTCCGCAGCTTCGCATGCAGCAGCCCCTTCCCGACGTCAACCGCGTAGACCTTCGCGGCGCCGTCATGAAGCATGACATCCGTGAAGCCGCCGGTCGACGCGCCGACGTCCATCGCTATCAGCCCCGCCAGATCGGGCAGAAGACGCTCCAGAGCCGGACGCAGTTTCTGCGCGCCGCGGCTGGCGAAGGCATCCGCCGTGTCAACCAGCAGGGCAGCCTCGAACGCAACCGTTTCAGATGCCTTGCGCACGAGCATGTCCGGATTGTAGCGGACCCGTCCCTCCATGATCATGCGGAGCGCCTCGTCGCGGTCTGCACAGACGCCGTGCGCGCAAAGCCATTCGTCGACACGCAGTTTCTTCATATCGCGGAAACGACTCCCTTCTCCGTAATGTAGCCGGTAATGAGCGAGGCGGGCGTGACGTCGAAAGCGGGGTTGTAGACTTTGATGTTCCGCGGCGAGATGCGGCGTCCGTTGAATGCGGTGATTTCGGATTCGTCCCGCTGTTCAATCGGAATCGCGGAGCCGTCCGCAATGGAACGGTCGATCGTAGAAAACGGAATCGCGACGTAAAACGGAATCCTGTGATATTTCGCGGCGATCGCAAGCTGATAGGTTCCGATTTTGTTCGCGGCGTCGCCGTTTGCGGCCACTCGGTCCGCGCCGACAATCACGATATCGACGCGTCCTTCGCGCATCACCTGCGCCGCCATGGAGTCGCAGATCGTGGTGACGTCCACGCCGCTCCGCGAGAGTTCCCACGCCGTCAGACGCGCCCCCTGCAGCAGCGGACGGGTCTCGTCCGAATAGACATGCAGCCGGAACCCCGCTTTCTGCGCGGCGTAAACCGGAGCCAGAGCGGTTCCGCATCCGCCCGTGGCGAGAGCGCCGGCGTTGCAGTGAGTGAGCACGCCCATGCCGTCCTTCAACAAAGTCAGCCCGTTCCGACCGATGGCGTCGCACATCGCAATATCTTCGGCGAGAATCGCGAGAGCTTCGTTCAGCAGGACGGCAAGAAGTTCGGGGACCGCGCCCTCGCATTCCGAAGTTTTCGCACAGCAGCGGCGGAGTGCCCACGACAGATTGACCGCAGTCGGACGCGATGATTCCAAATACGCGGCTGTCCGGCAGAGACACGCGAGAAACTCTTCGCGCTCCGGAACGCCGAAACGCTGGGCGCATGCGGCAAGCCCAAGCGCGGCGGCGCAGCCGATGGCGGGCGCGCCGCGCACGGCGAGACGCCTGATCGCATCATAGACCGTCCGCGGTTCGGAAAGCAGAATGCGTTTGAACTCGCCCGGAAGCAGAGTCTGGTCGATGATATCGACAAAGCCGGGAACCAGCGGGTTGAGCGCGGGATCGGGAGCCGTATGCGCGACACCGTCCGCGGAACGCCATAGGACCGTATCCGGACGCATCATTCCTCCTCGTTTTTCGTTTCAAAAACGTTTTCCCGCTCCGCTTTCACTTCGTCGAGAAACGGCAGTTCTTTCAGATCTTCGTAATCGACGTCTTTGCGCGCCATGCGTCCGCCGTCGACGGAGACTTCCGCCTTTTTCGGGTCGAGCACCAGGAAGGGGGTCGAAGATGTGCGGATGTAAACATCGCGCCGCTCCAGCCGTCCGGTGTAATCGTAGACGTAATGCGCGTAGACTTTCGGCGTAACGGCGACCATGATGTGGAAACGGGCAAGCGAATCGATCTGCAGCTGCGGCTTCAGATTGGAGCCGATGTCAAAGCCGATGCGGCGCACAGCGTAGACATGGTCGCGGTCGTCAATCATCATGCAGTAATACATGTTGCGTCCGTCGGAGAAAGTGAGGAGACGGTAGGTGCGGCGGCGAATGGTCTTGTCCGCGTTCTTCCCGATGTAATCCGGCAGTCCGATTTCGCGTTTCCAGACGGTCTGTCCGGAACGGATCTTGAAGGTTGTCTCGTTGGATTCATAGGAAGCGGCGAGCTGGGGATGACGCACAACCGCGCGGATGGAGTAGAGCCCCTCCTCCTGAAGGTTGAAGTAACGGGCGAGGTTGAAGGTGAAGGAACGCGCTTCGCCCGGAGCGAGAATCACGCCCTGGAGCCGCGGACGCAGCGAGCGGTCCGAAAGCCGCGCGATTGTCCGCGCCGGAGTCAGAATATTGAACTGGATTTCCCCCTGAAGATTCTTTGAGCTGCCGAAGGCGATCGGATGCGACGTGTAGTTGCGGAGCACGATGCGGACGTGCACAGCGTCGTATTTCATGTAGACCGGATAGGGGGCTTCGAGCTTGACTGCGATCTGCGCGGACAGCGAAAGACCGGAAAACAGAAGGAGAAGCGGAAGCAGAATGCGAATTTTCATAGGCGGAATCCTCATCGTTAATTTTTCAGTATCATACACCGGAAACCGGAGAAATGCCAGTCGCTTTTTAAAGACCGAGCATTTTTTCCATGGATTTTTTCACGGCGGCGGCGGAAATCGCGGCATGACAGCCGGAACCGGCGCATTCGCGTTTGAAACATTTCACACAATCAACGGGAGCGGTCAGCGCCTCCGCACGGTCCGAGAACGGTCCCGTCAGAACCGGGTCGGTGGGACCGAACAGCGCGGTGAGCGGCGTTCCGAGCGCGGCGGCGATGTGCATCGGTCCGCTGTCATTGCAGAGCAGCAGGCGCGAACGGCGGATCGCCTCCACGAGTTCCGCGATGCCGGTCAGCCCGATCAGATTCAGAGAAGGGGCTTTGAGCGCGCTGCGCAAACGCTCCCCGAGCGGTTTTTCCGAGGGCGAACCGAGAATCACAAATGAATAGTCGTGATGGTCGCGGCAGAAGAGATTCAGCGTCTCCGCAAAGAATTCCGGCGGCCATTCCTTCGTAATCCAGCGCGCGCCGGGGGCAACCGCAATCACCTTCTCCTTCGCAAAACCGCGCAGAAGAGTTGCAACCCTCTGGGCGGCAAGGGAATTCGATTTCAGTTCAAACTTGATGTTCTCCGGCTCCGGAATGCCGAGGAACTCCGCCATCATCGCGACGTTCTTCCGGACCGCATGGCGCTCCGTTTCCCCGGAATTCAGGGTATGGCGGTAGAAGATGCGCGCGCCCCACTCGCGGGTGTGAAGCGGGCCGGCGACGACGCGGGTTCTCGCAAGCCGGGAAACCACCGCGCTGCGGAACAATCCCTGAAGGTCAATCACGGCGTCGTAGCGGTTCCTGCGGATTCCGGAAAGGAGTTCCGCAAACGCCTTCGGAAACTTGGCGGCCTGCCCCAGCTCCTTGCGCCGGAAAAGAATGATGTTGTCGACAGCCGGATGATAGGCGACCATCGGAGCGAACGCGGGAACGACAAGCCAGTCGATCACCGCATCGGGCTCCCGTTCCGCGAGCAGGGAGACTGCGGGGAAGGCATGAATCACATCCCCGAGACTGCTGGGCTTGACAATGAGGAAGCGGCTCATGACGCCTCTCCCGCGGTCAGAGACCGCGCTCCAGCCGTGTGGCGAGACGTTCAGGCAGACCGGCGGCGAGAATCTTCCGCTGCGTCAACGCGATGTCGTAGGGCAGACGGTAGCGCGAAAGCACCTTCAGTTCCGTGTCGTAGATGCAGAACGAAGCGCGCGGATCGCGGTTGCGCGGCTGTCCGACGCTTCCTATGTTGATGAGGTATTTGACGCTCTGTTCCACAGGAATCTGGATCATATCCGCCTGGAGGAAATCGGAACCGTCGTCGGCGGACGCCCAGACGGGGATCTCCTCGATCGGGCGGGCGCCCATTGCGATCGGACGCTTGCTGAACGCCACAGGCACGTGGGAATGCCCGCAGAAGCAGAGCTGAGTGAACTGATAGGAGAAGTTGTCGGCGGCGTTGTGCACGTCGAAAATGTACCCCCACGCATCGGGACCGTCAAGCGTTGCATGGACGATCGTCATATTGGCGCCCTTGATGGTAAGACGCATCGGGAGGGAGGAGAGCCAGAGCTGATCCTCTTCGGAGAGCTGGGCGCGGGTCCAGAGCACGGCGGCTTTCGCGTTGGGGTTGAATCCCTCCATGAGATTGTCGCCGTTGGATGCGTATTCATCGTGGTTTCCCTTGACGATGGTGAGATTCGGAAGGGCGCGGACGATGTCGAGGCACTCCTTCGGATTGGCGTTGTAGCCGACGACATCGCCGAGACAGACATAGTGTTCGACCTGTTCCTGTTCGCAGACGGCGAGGACAGTGTTCAGGGCTTCGAGGTTGCCGTGGATATCGCTGATGATGGCATATTTCATTCTTCCGCACTCCGCATTATTGATAGATCAGCAGTGAATTCACCGTTCCGCAGCCGACGAGATTGGGACGGGGGTTGAGGAACCCGAGTTCGACCATGAAATCCGATGCGACGACTTTCGCCCCGAGCTTCCGGAGGAGCCGCGCGACGGCGTTGACCGTTCCGCCCGTGGCGAGCAGATCGTCGATGATCACGACCCGCTGTCCGGGCTTGACGGAGTCTTTCTGGACCTCAATGACGCCGAACCCGTATTCAAGTTCGTAGGATTCGGAGACGCATTCGCGGGGGAGCTTTCCGGCCTTCCGGACGGGAACGAAGCTGCAGCCGAGCGCGGCTGCCAGCGCTCCGCCGAAGATGAAACCTCGCGCTTCCACAGCGGCGACGACATCGACATCGTCGTTTTTATGGGAAACCGCAAACGCGAGAATAATATCCCGGAAGAGTTCCGCATCCCTGAAAACGGGCATGACGTCCCGGAAGATCACGCCGTTCACGGGGTAATCGGGAATGCTGATGATCCGTTCCGCGATCCGTTCATTCAACTGTTTCATATTTCAACGCTCCATAAAATTCAGAAAAAGCAGAGATGCGGCATAAGCCGGATTCTGTCCCCTTGCGGGGGGCGATCATCTGTCTATGCGGCCAGAACCCGGAATTCAAGCGTCGCGGGCAGCGACTCATTCCCTATTTGGCCTTGCTCCGGGAGGGGCTTGCACTGCCGGCTCAATCTCTTGAAACCGCGGCGGGCTCTTACCCCGCCTTTTCACCCTTGCCGGATTGCTCCGGCGGTTTGTTTTCTGCTGCGCTTTCCTTCTCATGGAATATGGTCCATGACATCCTCGTTTTATGGAGGACTCCCTGCCCTGCGGAGTCCGGACTTTCCTCTTTGCTTTCGCAAAGCGACCGCCGCCGGCATCTCTGAACGGTAAATATACACCCGTTTTCCCGATATGTCCAGTCCTGAAAAGAAAAAATTGTCCGGAACGCCCTCCCGCC
>URNE01000109.1 GCA_900549045.1 uncultured bacterium
GCTTGCCGCAGCGCTTCTCGTTTTTCCGACGGGACTTTCCGCGCAGGCAAAAAAGAACACGGCTGTGAAGCCGGTGGGCATGAGAATCAAATATACGCCGCCCTCTTCCGATAAGACGCTTGCAGTCTCCTTTGCGAAGTATGATTTTATCGAACGCGTGCTTCGCGCTCATATTGTGGCCGGCGAGGATATCTGGAACAAGGACGTCGCCAATACGATTCTGGGTGACGTCGCGACGGAGATCCCGTTCAAACCGTCCGCCCCGCTTGACAAGCGTACCAAGAAGGAACTGCGCCTTGCGGCGGAACGGAAAATCTCGAAACAGTTTCCCAAGTCGCTCGCCCAGTACAAGAAGGAGCTGACGGAGGAGGCGCAACGGCGTTTCACTCATTACAGTCTGCGCGACAATATCCGCATCCGTTACCGCCGCGGACCGCACGTCTACCAGGTTTCCGGAATCTACTACTCGCTCTCGCCGGACCGCCGGGTCGTGCGGATCGGGAGCCGCGTCATTCCCTATATCGACGTGCTTCCGGAGGATCAGGAGAAGATCGACATTCAGGTCTGTGAAGCCAAGCGCGCGGATTTCGTCAACATCCGGTATGAGGATTACCGCCAGCGTCGCCGCGATGCCTTCATGCGTGCGTTCAATGAGATTCAGGATGCCCAGGATAACGCCAATGAAAAGGCGGGTTACATCAGCTTCCTCGACCGCTGGTACACGGCGGAGGAACTCACATGGCAGAAGATCAACACCGAGCGTCAGAAAATTTCAGCGGAGGCCAGGAACGGCAAGGACGCCGCCGAGCTTCTCGTGTTCGACACCCCGGATGAGAATGCCCTGAGAGAAAAAATCAAAGAGAACAAGAAAAATGTCGCCGAGCTTTCCGGAGTGGATTCCGACCAGGGATACGCTTCCGCATTCTGGGGGTTCACGCGCGGTGAAGCGCGGCTCGCGCTCAAGTTCGACAACTTCAGCCCGATGGCGACAAAGGAGTTCGACTATTTTGTCACGCCGAACCGCCAGATCCGGAATGTGCAGTTCGACTACATCAACAACCGCCTTTCCCGCGTCATCATCTTCTACATGCGCGTGAATTTCAACGACTATGAGAAGCTGAAGGAACAGTATTCCGCAATCTATGGCGAGGATGATTTCAAGCGGGCGTTCCCGCGCGATCCGCGCAACCGCGACCGCCTCCGTCCGCACACGTGGACCGGCAAGACAACGGTGGTTCATCTATCCATCAACTTCAATGAAGAGGAAGACATCATCAGCGGAGTGACGGTTGTCAAGGAGAAAGTCGGCGCATACAACGCGAAGACGACGCTGGTGAAGGAGCTTCAGAAGAAATAAAGGCGGCCGATCCGCCGTTTACCGGGGCTTCCGTTTCGAGTTTTTTGAGCGGAAGTCCTGAATTCTTTTCGGGGGCTCGAATTTCGGAATGATTCCGCGGCGCGGCTGCTTTACCACGACCGATACGGTGTTGGGTTCCCCCGCCCGGACCTGGAACGAGGTGACGATGGGGCTGTCGTGGTTCACGAGACACGCGGGCGATTTGTCGCGTCCGCCGTCGATGTAAAACTCGGCGCGATGCTGCAGAATCCATTTGTCGGGGCGGTATATTTCCGGCTGGCGTTCGGAATAGCCGGAGAAGTCTCCGTTTTCGAGGAGTTTGCCGTTGAGACGGACTGAATCGACCATGACCCAGGGGCGCAGTTCATCTTCCTTGCGCCAGAGTCCGCTGATGCGGATCCAGACTTCGCCGGAGCGGTTGGGAACGAACGTGACGGAGTATTCGGTCCATTCTTCGCGCAGCGGTTCTTTGCCTGCGGCGGTGATGGCGAAGCGCGCATCCTCGCGGTACCAGCTGGAATTGTGGACATTGGATTCCTTCTGCGGAAGCCCTTTGAGGACAATGCGGTTCGGAATGGCGTTGATGTCGAGCCGGAAATAGGAGCGGTTGTCCTTTTCCGGAATTTTGTTTTGTGCGCCGAGCAGAGCGGCGCAGCAGAGCGCGGCCGCGATAAGATTATTTCGGATTGAATATGCCATAGTTTTTCTCGCTGTTTTTCGCGAGGTTGTAGGCGGTGTTGCGGTCGAAGGGACCGGTCATGATGACGGCATCCGCCTCTTCGCCGAGCTGAGCGGGCTTGAAGATGCGGTAGAGCACACCGTCGACGATGAGAGCGACATTCTGTCCTTTGCGGTCGGTTGCGAGATTTCCCCAGAGCATTTTCCCGCGACGGTCAAGAGTGAGTTTGAGGTCGCAGAATTGCGGATCTTTTTGATTGGGCATGAGTTCGATTTTGGAAATGTTGCGCGAATGAATGAGGGAGTTCGTGTTGATGTAAACGCGCTTTCCGTCGAAGGTCGTGACTTCCTGTTCGAGAGTTTCGGAGCGCGGGTATTTGACGACATCGTGGATGGAGATTACGTAATCGGGGGTTGTTTCGAACACGCTCGGGTTGATGAAGTCGTTGCCTTCCATGTTTTCGAGTGTGCGGAGGGTGTCGCATGAGGTGAAGAGGAAGACGGCGCAGAGACCGAGAACTGCAGCGGTTGATTTTTTCATATGAATAAGCTCCGTAATTACAGGTTGATACACTATAACATAAGAGTTGGAAAATGCAAATGCCCGCACAAAGAAATCTTCATGCGGGCATGCGGGACAGTCAGTTTTTCAAAGTAAAAAAGAGCCGCAACTTCAATGTTGCGGCTCCCGGGAGATTCAGCGGGCGGCTCAGAGAGCGGCTGCTTTTTCCATCTCCTGCTTGGCGTCGGCGAGCTCATCGGCGGCGAAGAAGCGTCCGCCGACAATCACCTCGCCGGCTTTGCGCTTCGTGCAGGAGGGCGCAAATGCGGTTTCAATCACAAGCTTGTCGGAAAGTCCCTTCGCAGCGGCGTATTCGAGAACGTCGGCGAGAGCTTTTGCGCTGACGTCTTCATCCGTTCCCGGTGTGACGCAGACGGATACGGCAATTTTCTTTTCCGCTTTTCCGGATTCCACAACTTCCACGGCGTCGAAAACTCCGTTGAGGTTTTCGTACGTCGTGTGGAGGAGGTGATGCGCCTTCTCGGAGTTGGGCTGTCCGCCGAGATACTTTTCATAGCATTCGGCAAGCATGTGGTTTTCAAGAGAGTTCTTGAACTGCATGTTTTTGTCGCACTTGTAGGTGGCTTCCATGCGCCGGGCGCGCTTGACGCGGTCGTTCTGAATGGGCTGTCCGCCGCCGCAGACGCATCCGCCGGGGCATGCCATGACTTCGATGAAGTGATACGGGGATTTGCCGTCGGCCGCGTCCTGCGCGAGCTCTCTGGCCGCGCCGAGGGTGTTGACGACCGCGATCTTGAGCTCGGCGTCGCCGGCTTTGACGGTGGTTTCTTTGAAGCGCTGGCTTCCGCGGACTTCTTTGAATTCGAGACCGTGCATGGGGATGTTTCCGGTGATTTTTCCGACCGCGTAGCGTAGCGCGGCTTCCATGACGCCGCCGGAGGAACCGAAGATGACGCCTGCGCCGGTTCCGAATCCGAAGGGCATGTCGAAGGCGTCGGGTTCAAGCTCGTTGAATTTGATGCCGAAGGAGTCGATCATGCGTCCGATTTCGGTGGTGGTGAGAACAAAGTCCACATCGGGGTTGCCGTCGACTTTGAACTTGTCGAGCTGGGCTTCGTATTTCTTTGCGGTGCAGGGCATGATGGAGACGACGACGATGTCCTTGCGGTCCTTGCCGATCATCTGCGGCATGGCTTCCTTCATGGTCGCGCCGAACATCTGCTGCGGGGAGCGGCAGGAGGAGAGATTTTTCCCGAGGGTGGGGAAGTTGATCTCCGCGTATTTGACCCAGCCGGGGCAGCAGGAGGTGAACATCGGGAAGGGGCCGCCGGCTTTGACGCGGCGGAGGAACTCCTCCGCTTCTTCCCAGATGGTCATGTCGGCGGCGAAGGTGGTGTCGTAGATGTAGTCGAAGCCCATTTTGCGGAGCGCGGCGACGAGTTTTCCGGCCGCATTCTGTCCGGCTTCCTGGTTGAAGAATTCGGCGAGGGCGAAACGGACCGCGGGGGCGATCTGAGCGACGACGACTTTATTCGGGTCGTGGATGGCATTCCAGACGTCTTCGCGGTTCTGACGCGGGATGATCGCTCCGGTGGGGCAGACTGCGGCGCACTGTCCGCAGTTGACGCATTCGACTTCATTGAGACCCTTGTCGAATGCGGGGATGACGCGGGCTTTGGAGCCGCGGAAGGCGAATCCGATGGCGCCGATTCCTTGGACTTCCTGGCAGACGCGGACGCAGTCGCCGCAGAGAACGCACTTGTTCGGGTCGCGTTCAAGGGAGGGCGAGCTCTTGTCGACGGGTTCAAGCTCCTTCAGCTGTTTGTAGCGGATGGTGTCGACTCCGAGTCTGCGTGCGAGTGTCTGGAGCGTGCAGTTGGCGCTGCGGACGCAGGAGGGACACTCGCGATTGTGGTTGGCGAGGAGGAGCTCGATGTTGATTTTGCGGATGTCGCGGAGCTGCATGGTGTCGGTGTGGATGACCATTCCGTTTTCAGGCGGAGTGGAGCATGCGGCCATGATGCCGCGTTTTTCGACTTCGACGAGGCAGAGGCGGCATGCGCCGTAAACGCTGAGGTCGGAGTGATAGCAGAACGTCGGGAGCTCGATTCCGGTTTTGCGGATGACTTCAAGAAGATTGCGCTCTCCCTGAACCTCGACCGGAACGCCGTTGACGGTAAGAGTTTTAACAGCGGGTGTTGTCATTTTCTGTATTCCTTCTCATTAGATTCCGGTGATGGCGGAGAATTTGCACGCTGCTTTGCAGGCGCCGCACTTGATGCACTTGGAGGCATCGATGACGAACGGCTTGCGGATTTCTCCGGAGATTGCGCCGACGGGGCACTTTCTTGCGCATGCGGAGCAGCCTTTGCACTTCTTCGGATCGATTTCCGGGCGCGCGAGCGCCTTGCACTGTCCGGCGGGACAGCGTTTTTCGCGGACGTGGATCAGATACTCTTCGCGGAAGTGTTTGAGAGTGGAGAGGACGGGGTTCGGCGCGGTCTTGCCGAGTCCGCAGAGCGAACCGGCCTGAACGGCTTTCGCGGTCTGTTCGAGAAGGTCGAGCGTGGATTCATCGGCTCTGCCCTTGGTGATGTCGTCGAGCAGGGCAAGCATCTGCTTGGTTCCTTCGCGGCAGGGGACGCACTTTCCGCAGGATTCATTCTGCGTGAAGTGCATGAAGAACTTCGCGACTGCAACCATGCAGGTGTTTGTGTTCATGACGACGAGTCCGCCGGAACCGACCATTGCGCCGACGCTCTTGAGGGAGTCGAAGTCGAGCGGGAGGTTCAGCATCTCTTTGGTCAGGCAGCCGCCGGAGGGACCGCCGATCTGGACGGATTTGAAGTTGTCGAGGGAGACTTTGCCGTCGGCGTCGGTGACGCCGCCGCCGATTTCATTGACGACTTCGCCGAGTGTGGTTCCGAACGGGACTTCGATGAGCCCGGTGTTTGCGACGTGTCCGGTGAGCGCGAAGGTTTTGGTTCCGGGGGCGGTGGGAACGCCGAGTTCGCGGAATTTTTTTGCGCCTTCACGGATGACGTAGGGGACTGTTCCGAGGGTTTCGACGTTGTTGATGACGGTCGGCTTGCCCCAGAGTCCGCTCTGTGCCGGGAACGGGGGTTTCGGCATCGGCATTCCGCGTTTGCCTTCGATCGAAGCCATGAGCGCGGTTTCTTCGCCGCAGACGAACGCGCCCGCACCTTCCATGACATGGATGCGGAAGGAGAGTCCGCTTCCGAAAATGTCGTCGCCGAGCACGCCGGCCTCCTCCGCGTCCTTCACGGCTTTGCGCATGCGGAGAACGGCGAGCGGATATTCTGCGCGGACGTAGACGTAGCCCTCATCGGCGCCGATGGCGCGTGCGGCGATCATCATGCCTTCGATGACGGCATGGGGATTTCCTTCCATGACGGAGCGGTCCATGAACGCTCCCGGGTCGCCCTCGTCGCCGTTGCAGATGACATATTTCTTGGGACCGGGGGAAGCGAGAGTGAATTTCCATTTGCGTCCGGTGGGGAATCCGCCGCCTCCGCGTCCGCGGAGTCCGGATTCTTCCATTTCGGAGCAGACCTGTTCCGGAGTCATCTGCGTGTAAGCCTTGATTGCGGCGAGGTAGCCTTTTTTGTGGAAGTATTCGCCGATGCTGTCGGGCTCGATGGTGCAGTTTGCGAGGACGAGACGGTGCTGGCGGCTGTAGAACGGGATTTCATGTTCGCCTTTGTAGCGTTTGCCGTCGGTCGGGTTCAGATAGAGGAGACGTTCGATGATGCCGTGTTTGAGAATGGTTTCCTGAACGATTTCGCGGGCGTCGTCGGCATGAACTTTCGTGTAGATGATGCCGTCGGGTTCGATGCGGACGAGGGGACCCATCTGACAGAAGCCCTGGCAGCCGCTTTTGGAAACGTAGTTCGCGCCGGGGTGAACGTGGTCGGCGGAATCGTGTTCGAGGTCGACTTCAACGTGCTGTCCGGCGCGTTTGAGTTCATCCACGAGAGCGTCGCGGACTTTGAGGGAACCGTTTGCGACGCATCCGGTACCGCCGCAGACGATGATTCTGCGGGAGATTTTAGCGGCTTTCGCTTCGTAATCGCTGATGCGTTTTTCGACGTCGGCGGGAGTGAGTTTTGCCATTATGCCACCTCGTTGGATTCTTTCGCCTGTCTGGCGAGCAGTTCGTCGATGATTTTGGGAATGTCGGAGGGCTTGACCTGTCCATGAACTTCATCGTTGATGACCATGACCGGAGCGAGACCGCAGGCGCCGAGGCAGCTGACGGTTTCGACGGTGAACATCATGTCGTCGGTGCTGTCGCGGTCGGGCTTGATGTTGAGTTTTTCATAGAGTGCGTCGAGGATGGTTGTGGAGCCTTTGACGTGACATGCGGTTCCGTCGCAGAGGCGGATGATGTTTTTGCCTTTGGGCTTGAGGGAGAAGTGTGCGTAGAATGTGGCGACGCCGTAGACGCGGGCGGGGGGCAGCCCGAGCGCGCATGCGATATAGCTCAGCAGTTCTTTGGAGAGCCAGTTGTACCGCGCCTGCGCGGCCTGCAGGATGGGTACAAGTTTTGTTTTGTCGTAATTGTACTCGCGGAGAACTTTTTCGGCGTCCTCCATGCGCGACACGGCTTTTGTTGCTTCGCGCATCTTTTCTGATGCTTCCATACGTTTTCCTCCTGTTTTGGATATGCAAACAAATCAGTCTTTTTTCAGAGTTTCCTCAATCCGTGA